>JAFDFO010000108.1 GCA_019309815.1 Deltaproteobacteria bacterium | reverse complement strand
GATGCGGAAAGATCAGATCGCGGCCACTGGTGTAAATGTCAAATGTCTCTCCAAGGTATTTCATGGCGATTGCCACAGACTCGATGTGCCAGCTCGGCCTGACCTGACCCCAGTTGGTTTGCGTAGAAATCCCCTGCTTGAGTTCAGACAGCCTGGCCCGTTTGAAAAGCGTGAAATCTCTTGGATTATCCTTTTCATACTCATCAAGGTCCACGGTAGAGCCGAGCTTGATCTTATCAAGATCGACCCCTGAGAATTGGCCATAGTCCGGATACCTGGAAATATCGTAATAGACTGACCGGAGCTTTTCGTAGGCAAAGCCCTTTTCCACAAGTCGCTCCGTCAGTGTCACCATATCCTCGACATGTTCGCTGGCCCTGGGATACCGTGTTGCCGGTTTGATACCCAGGATCTCCGTGTCTTCCATGAAGGCCTGCAGGTTCTTGTCAGTAAATGGCTTCATCGGCATGTCTGCCTGTTCAGCCCCATCGATGGTTTTGTCGTTCAGGTCCGAGATATTCACGATATGCGTGACCGCAAATTCCTTGGACTCGAGGTATCGCCGAACAAGGTCAGCTATGACAAAGCGCCGGCATTCTCCGACATGTATTCGATCGTGCGCCGTAGGCCCGCTAGAATAGATGGACACCTTACCGGATTGGAGGGGCGCGAATGGTTCTTTTGAGCGAGTCAGGGGATTGTATAATCTGAGGTTCGTTTCCTCCTGTATGGCAAAGAGCGGAGTGCTCAGATAGCGTTCTCCACCATCAGGCAAAACCACTACGACCACACCGTCGGACATAGATCTCACTTCTTGAACCGCTCCCGCCATAGCGGCGCCGGCACTCATGCCTGCAAAGATCCCATAGCGGCGCCGGCACTCATGCCTGCAAAGATCCCTTCCTCCCGGGCAAGGCGCCGCGACATCTCAAAGGCCGCCTCATCATCAATGTTGAGCTTCTTGTCTATGCGGTCCTTCTCATATATTTCTGGCTGGTAGGACTCCTTCATGTTCTTGAGGCCTTGGATCTTATGCCCGAGATAAGGTTCCACACCCACAATACGGATTTCCGGGTTGTACTCCTTCAAACGCCTCGAGAGCCCCATAAGGGTACCAGTGGTCCCCATGGTTGCAATCAGCGCGGTAATTTTCCCTGCTGTTTGTTCCCAGATTTCGGGACCGGTGCCATTGTAATGGGCCCGCCAGTTCGCTTCGCTGTTGAATTGATCCGTTATGAAATAGCTTTCCGGTTGTTCGCGAGCCAGCCGGTATGCCTCCTCAATGGCCCCATCCGTTCCAAGATGATCGGGGGTCAGTCGGATTTCGGCTCCCATTGCCTGGAGGATCTTGCGCCGCTCTACACTGGCAGACTCGGACATGGTCAGAAGAAGCCGGTATCCTTTGACCGCACAGACCAGCGCGAGTCCAATCCCGGTGTTGCCACTCGTGGCCTCCAGTACGATCTTGTCCGGGGTGAGGGCGCCGGATGCCTCTCCCGCTTCGATCATGGATTTGGCAATACGGTCTTTCACGGAACCACTAGGGTTGAAATACTCGAGCTTGGCCAGAAGCGTCACGTTAGGGTTGGGGTTGAGACGCGTTATTTCAACCAGTGGTGTGTGACCAATGTTGTCTAAAATCGAGGGCATGGTTTATTGGTAGTCATTCGTTAATAGTTATTGGTTATTTGTTTGGACAGTGCATAGGGTTATCCTGAGTACAATAAGTGCCTAAAATGCATAGAGTGCCTAAAATGCGCTAAAGTTGAGGAGATTATACCGGAGGCTCCCCTCCTGGTGAAGGCGACCGTTGCCGGTTATCTACAGCCAAAGCTGGCAAAGACCTCAAGAGACTTTCAATAAAAACAAGTTTTCTTCTTTTAACTTTAGGCACCCTGGCCCAGACCTGGCTTGGTATCATGGTAGGCTGAGCCGGGCACGTAACACCTATAGACTTAGCTGGTGGATCTGACAATGTCGCGCCAGGGCAGGCTTTAGCGCACTTCTTACTCTATTGCTTCTTTGATTTGCTCGCCAATGGCCTGTATTTTTTCCATGTCTCCTGCAACCAGCTTCCATTTGCAGATCGTCAATCCATCCCCTGACCAACGGGGAACGATGTGCACATGCAGATGAGGTACCACCTGATTGGCAACCTCGCCATTGAGTTGCATCAGGTTGATCCCTTCAGGGTTCAAGGCCTTCTTTACTGCTGCTGACAGTTTGTGAGTGGCAGCAGCCACCGCCATAAAATCGGCTTCAGTGATTTCGTGGATGGTTGCAGCATGAGCCTTCGGGATGACGAGCAAATGGCCTTCATTGAGAGGGTTGATATCCAGAAAAGCAAACACTCTGTCATCCTCATAGACCTTTACCGAGGGAATCTCATTGCTGATGATCTTACAGAAGATGCAATCCATGGCGAACCTCCTTCTAACAAAGAATCCCTGGTAGCGAAAAGAGGGGCTGTCAATCGACCGGGAACCAGCGGACTCATTATTAAGAAAGCAACAGGACCCGTCAAGCAAAATTCCGATCAAGGGGGTTGTGCTGGCTGGGCACTATCTGGAGAAGTGCGTATAGCCGCCGGGCTTGAGGGGCTGCTTCCTTTCTTGTGTCTCAAGCCAGATGCCGTCTTCCTGAACAATCGTGCCTATCTTCGCGGCAGGGTTGCCAAGGACCTTGGTGGTAAGAGACACGATCTTTTGTTCATTCGCGGAGGACGTCGTAAACAGGAGTTCGTAGTCCTCGCCCCCATGGAGTGCCCACTCCGTAGAGTCCTTGTGTGCCAGCGACGCCAGTCTCTCTAATTGGCCTGACAGGGGTAGCGATGCGGCCTGCAGGAGGGCTCCGGTACCGCTTTCCTGGCAGACATGGCGAAGGTCTTTGGCGATACCATCTGAGATGTCGATCATGGCGTGTACGAGGCCGCTTTGGCCCAAAGCCTTTCCAATCTCCAGCCGAGGTATCGGTCTTTGGAGCGCCGCAATGAGGGATTCGTATCCGGCAAGTTCGGAAGCATTTTTGTTCAAGAGGACAAATAGGCCGGCTGCGGCATTGCCCAACGGGCCAGTTACCCAAATATCGTCTCCGATTTTGGCACCGGAGCGGTAAACAAGGTGTTCCGGGAGACCGCTTCCCAGGAGAGTAATGGTAATGACCGCCCCAGACGGGCTTTCCACAGTGTCGCCTCCGGCCAGTACAATATCCGTCTTTGCAGCCATGGCCTCGAATCCTGCCATGAAGGATTCTACAAAACTCACCTCCGTTTCAGGCTTTATTCCCATTGAGAGAAAGGCTGTGTGAGGGGTGCCGCCAACGGCGGCGATATCGCTGATATTGACGGCCAGGGCCTTCCAGCCAAGGGCCTCTGGAGAAAGGGTCTCGGCAGTGAAGTGTATCCCTTCGACAAGAGTGTCCATGGTAACGAGAAGCAGCGAGTCTCCGTCGGTCTCCAAGACCGCGCAGTCTTCGCCGATTCCCTTCCTAACGCGAGGCGGTAGTGAGGCGAGTCCTTTGCCATGAATGAGTTGTATGACGCCATCCTCGCCAATGTCATTCAGGGTCTTGGAGCTCATAAGATACTTCGCCTCTATCCAATCTGTATTTCGCGAAGTCAGGCTGCGCTGCTAAAGACACTGCGGCGGGTCACTAGTCAAGTTTTGCCTGTTTGAAGGCGCGCACATCAATGTCGTGTTTTTTTATCTTGTGCCACATGCTCCGTTGGGTGAGGCCCAGTTGTTCGGCTGCCCTCGCCTGGACTCCTCTCGTCTTTCTCAGGGCTTGGACGATCATTCCCTTTTCGAGTTCTCGGAGCCTGTCATTGATTGAAGCGCTTTCCGGCATGGCTGGCATGACCGGGCTTTCCAGGCCTCCGGCGACGTGTGGTGGGATGTGAGCAGGCTGGATCATGCCGTCCGACATGACTGCTGCACGCTCAATGGTATTCTGGAGCTCTCTGATATTACCAGGCCAGGCATACAACATCAGCAGTTGCAGGGCCACTGAGGAAACTTGAACCGATTTTGGAGCGCTTTGCAAAAAATGCTCTACCAGCAGAGGAATATCACTTTTCCTCTCTCTTAGCGGGGGGAGGTAGATAGAAAAAACGTTGAGACGGTAATAAAGGTCTTCTCGGAACTCTCCTTCCTCGACCATCTTTGCAAGGTCCCTGTTGGTTGCTGCAATGAATCGGACGTCAACTTGAACCGACCTTGTTCCTCCCACAGCTTCGAATTCCTTCTCCTGGAGCGCACGAAGTATCTTAGCCTGAGTGGTCAGTGGCATGTCCCCAATCTCATCCATGAAGAGGGTACCAGAGTTGGCCATTTCAAACTTGCCCAATTTCTTGGAACTTGCGCCCGTAAAGGCTCCCTTCTCGTGACCAAAAAGTTCGCTTTCCAGAAGTCCTTCGGGGATGGCCACACAGTTCAGTTTAACAAATGGAGCGTTTTTACGAAGGCTATGCTCATAAATAGCCGTGGCGATCAGTTCCTTACCTGTTCCGCTTTCTCCCGAAATAAGAACCGTCGAATCAGTTGGCGCAACCTTTAGGATCTGGTTGAAGACGCCACGGATATTCCTGTCCTGTCCAAGAATTTTAGGGAAAAGCTGTTGGGCTTCCACTTTGCCGAGCACGTCCGTCACCTGTTGGAAAACCTGTGCAAAGTGCTCCAGTTCTGCCCGAGGCTTCCCCTGATTGCTGTCAACTTCGGATGTGCTCAGAATCGGAAGTTCTTTCGCTTCTTTTACAAATTTCTGTATCGGTTTCAGAATATACCAGGTGATCACCATGGCAGAAACAAAAGCAACGATGCTGATGATTATGACAGACCAGAAAACAGGCCACTTGAAATTGATGCCTTGGACGAGGCAGTATTCCATGACACGATAGGGCACAGAAACCGCGAAGGCGACAACTCCTGCAGCAAGGATGGGGATGGTGATGTACAGGCTGGCGTGGAAGCGGGTTTGTTTCACAGTATCAGTGGTCAGTCATCAACAGTATGTCGGGACCTGCCGCAAAATGCGATTCACGGCTCAAGTATGCGCAGGGATTCAGGGTCCGACATCCGTAAACACCAATGTTCGTTTTTGCCATAAAAACATCTAATTATCCCATATGGGGAGGATGATGGCAAGGGGAAATAGATGGGGGTCATTTTGCACTTCCCGTCGCCCGGGCCGCCGCCTCCATTCTCTTTGTCAGTTCAACCGGTCCTATGAACCCCAAGGTCCTCAGGCTTTGCAGTCTCTCACCCTTGGGGTTCATGAAGACCATGGTAGGCAGTCCCGACACGTTGAATCTTTTCAGCAAGGCCGCGGACTCCTTCTCAGGCGTCGTGCAATTTACTTTTAACATATTGAACTCTTTTGTCTTTTCCACTACCCGCTTATCATTGAACGTCTTGTGCTCAAGTTCCCGACACGCTGCGCACCAGTCTGCGTAGAAGTGAATGAGAAGGGGCTTGTTTTCCTTTTGCAGATCTTCAATCGATCGATCCTCGTGGTTTACCCAGCCGATGCCCGGCGACTCGGGCTGGATAGCCGCTTGTACCAGCATGGCTCCTGACACGATGAGAACAATCCCGAGCGCTGCCCGAATGACTCTAAATGCTCGGCTGTAGCCCTCCCCATGTTCCAGAAAACCAAGCAGAAGTCCGCCAAAAATTCCCAAGACACCGAAATAGAATCCTTGCTGATTCGCTACTTGTTTGGCCTGGGGAACCAGGAAGTAGACAGCTGCGCCGATCAACAGAAGGCCAAACACCTTCCGTATCCAGACCATCCACATTCCTGATTTGGGCAACTGTTTCATGAGCCCCGAAAATGTTGCCAGGAAAAGGTAAGGAAGCCCCAGACCCAAACCCATAACAAAGAAAAGCAGGGCTCCTTTGGCTACAATGCCCAACTTGGCAACGACTCCGACGAGGCCAATGATGATGCCGGCCGCACAAGGAGCAATCACCACTCCTACGGTCAGCCCCATCAAGAAAGAGCCGATTGCCCCCTGGCGTGATTTGCCCAGGCGTGTCATCAAAAACGAAGGCACTGTAATCTCAAAAGCCCCGAACATGCTGGCCGCCATGCAAAGAATAATGATGCTGATGATGATGACAAACCACGGATGCTGAAACAGAAATCCCCACTGTCTGCCGGCAAGGCCCGAGATGAGGCCCAAAGCAGAGAAGACAATAGCGATGCCCAATACATAGTATGATGCCAGTAGAAACATTGCCCGTTTTTTCTGCTCACCCTGGGCTACAAAGAATCCAACGGTCATGGGAATAACCGGATAAACGCAAGGAGTCAGGTTCAAAGCGAGTCCAAAGAGGAAAAAAGCGATGAGGGCGTATGGGAGCCCCTTTTCAATAACTTTCTTGACGTGACGTTCTTCGGATGTAAGCGAGATTTCTTGTTCAAAGACAGCATGTTTGGTGAGCTTTGCCGGTTGGTCCGCTTTAACAACCTCCAACGGTACCTCAAAACCGACTGACTGGGGCATGAGGCAGCATTTATCGTCACACGCCTGATAACAAAAATAACCCGATATCTTTGTTGCCCCAGGTTCAATGTCTCTTGCCAGTTTCCCCCGGACAATCATCACAATTCTGCCGTCGTACACAGGTATTTTATGACCGGAAAAAGAAAAGGATTTAAGGACCGGCTCGGGATAACTCACGGGTGCCAGAACAATACCGTCCCTTTCATCAAACGAGACCACCGTTGGCACCAGAACCTCGTCGGTTGGCTGATGACTGTTGATGTGAAGGCCCTTCTTAATATTGGCCACGATTGCTACCTGGAAGGTATCGCCGGGACGAATATGTTCGTGAGAGACATATGTTTCCACCCGGACAACCTGCGAGTCTTGAGGAGACTGGGCGGAAGACAGAGCAGCCAAAATGCAGAGAAACAAAAAGACCGCTCCGCCAAATAGGTTTGCACGTATCTTGCGGGCTTTCCTAAGGGGAGTCATAGAGAGATCCTTATCTTCCTTCATTCCCTTCACGATGCAATACGGCTTTTACGATGTCCTTGTGCGCACTCTGCGGGTTTCCGGATGCATCAATTACTCGAAACCGGTCCGGCTCGTTTCTGGCCAGCGTGAGATAGCCCTGACGTACCCTTTCGTGAAACCCCAACGCCTCCTTCTCAAAGCGATCTTCCGGGAGGTCCCCGGACCGACTGTGGATACGTTGCCACGCACGCTCCAGCCCTGTCTCAACTGGGAGGTCAAGGATAAGTGTCAGGTCGGGTCTAAGCCCGCTTAACACAATCTGGTGAATTCGTTCAATCAGGCCCAGGTCACAACCTCTGGCATATCCTTGATAAACGGTGGTGGCGTCAGAAAAACGGTCTGACACAACCACCTTACCCGCGGCCAGAGCAGGTTTGATCACATCATGGATGTGCTGTGCCCGGTCGGCTTCGTACAAGAGGAGTTCGGTCAGGGGAAGCATGTTGCTATGTGCCGAATCCAGAAGGATTTCACGGATCCCAAGGCCGATCTCAGTGGCTCCGGGCTCACGGGTTGCAACGCACTCATGGCCTTTCGCCTGAAGTACACCGATGAGAAGTTCTACCTGGGTCGTCTTGCCCGAACCTTCGATTCCCTCAAAAGAAATAAACATTTTGTGATTTATGACCTATGATTGTTGATTGATAAAAATAAGTGCCTAAAATGCCTAAAGTGCGCTAAAGCCTGCCCTGGTGCGACATAGTCAGATCCACCAGCTAAATCTATAGGTGTTACGTGCCAGGCTCAGCCTATTATGATACCAAGCCAGGTCTGGGCCAGGGTGCCTAAAGTTAAAAAATGCTTTTTCCGCATTCCGAATTCTGCATTCGTCTTGTTCCGCACTCCGCATTCCGAATTCTGCATTCGTCTTGTTCCGCACTCCGCATT
>JAFDFO010000107.1 GCA_019309815.1 Deltaproteobacteria bacterium | reverse complement strand
AACCTTTGAGCTGCCCATCATAACCGGCTCCGAGGGAGAAAGAGCTATAGACATATCAAGACTTCGCCAGGAGACAGGCCTGATCACATTGGATTACGGCTTTGTGAACACAGCCAGCTGCGAAAGCGCGATTACGTTTGTAGACGGAGAAAGGGGTGTTCTCCGTTACCGGGGGATTCCGGTGGAGCAACTGGCAGAACACTCCAGGTTTGTGGAGACGGCTTATCTGCTCATAAATGACGAGTTGCCTAATGAGGACCAGCTGAACCGGTTCTCGTTGCTCCTAAACGATCATTCCCTGGTCCACGAGGACATGCGGGCTTTTTTTGAGCATTTCCCAAGATGGGCCCACCCGATGGGAATTCTTTCCTCCATGGTCAACGCCCTACGGGCTTTCTATCCGGAGATCCCGGAAAGATCGGAGGAAGAGGAAGTCAACATCACCGTGACAAGACTTCTGTCTAAAGTAAGGACCATGGCGGCGATGTCTTACAAGATCTTCAGGGGGCACAAGGTCATCTATCCGAAACAGGAACTCCCTTACGCGGCGAATTTCCTGAACATGATGTTTGATTCCCCGGTCAAGCGGTATGAAATCGACCCGGATGTGGTCAAGGCCCTGAACGTTTTCTGGATCCTTCATGCGGACCACGAACAAAACTGTTCCACGGCGGCTGTCCGGCTCGTGGGAAGTGCCCGGGTTAATCTCTACGCGGCGATTTCAGCCGGCATATCTGCCCTTTGGGGGCCTTTGCACGGGGGTGCCAACCAGGCCGTGGTGGAAATGCTTAACGAGATTCATGAAAGCGGCGGTGATCTGGAGCCGTTTCTGAAGAGGGCGAAGGACAAAAACGACCCCTTTCGTTTGATGGGTTTCGGGCATCGTATCTACAAGACGTATGATCCGCGAAGCCGCATTATGAAGGAGACGTGTGACAAGATGTTAGGGAAGCTGAAGGGGGATGATCCCCGGCTGGATATTGCCAAGCGGCTCGAAGAGGTGGCCTTGAAGGACTCGTACTTCTTAGATCGCAACCTCTATCCAAACATAGATTTTTACAGCGGTATCCTGCTTCGGGCCATGGGCATTCCCCTCAACATGTTCACCGTCATGTTTGCTATCGGGCGCTTGCCTGGATGGATCAGCCAGTGGAAGGAGAGCATGGAGGGCCCTCATTGGAAAATGCAGCGCCCACGACAGCTCTATTCTGGATCCGAAGAAAGGGAATATGTGCCAATAGAAAAGCGGGGATGATCGGCCCCTCCAACCACGGGAATTTGTGCCGAAGAGGGAAAAATCAGCCTGTGAGTACCAAACGTGATCATGAGAACCGGAGTCTTGGCATTGGGTTGACAGCGTTTCTCAGTGCCAAGGCACGATCCTCTCCGCCATGTTGATAATGACCAAAGGTGATGGTTTTTTTTCGGAAGGTTTTGTGTGTCGACTTTTTGGTCAGAGCCACGCTCAAAATAAAGAAAAGAGAGATCAAGAAGACGACAACCAGCACTCCGATTAGCATAATCCTCTTCTGGACGGGATGCCCCGGCATATGCTGGTAGTCCAGCTTGCGTCTGTCCCCCCCGTTGCGCCCGTCGACGAACTCGGGATAAACCGAACTCCCATAGCGAGGATCAACGTATTGTCGGCGGTCTTTTTCGCTACGCCTTTCCATAATTCCTCACAACACGGTCACAATGCTGACCGTGACCTTCCAGTATTCGTCGGTCAAAATCGCGACAAGAATTGATAGGAGACAAAGCTGGCGAGATGGCACCACCCCCCGATTTGGCTCAGCCGCGTGCAAAACAGCTTTCAGGAGATGCTGCACACGCTCGGCAACCCGGCTGCCCTATCCGTTCAACCTCGGAATTAGGCCAGTGGCTTTGCGTCCCACGCTTTCGCGCGGTTAGCCTTTTTCAAGCGTTATTGATGGGCAACAACTCGAATCGATGGCTGTGTTGAGGGCCTGTTGTTTTGCTTCGCAAAACTTAAATCCAAGCGCCTAACGGCGCCCTTAAGTACCCGCTTCGCTTTGTACTTAAGGCCATCCCGCCTCTGGCGGTCTGGCGGTTTATGCAAAATGCTCACATACTACCTGTATGCTGCGCGTTTTCATCGGCCCTCGCCCCCGACGACAAGCTCGGGATTTTCAACTTGCCCTCGACCGCGATCTGAGGTTTTGAAACGGCTTCTAGAAAGATTTTGGCTTCTCACCCGGTTGTTTTTGACGTGGTGCCCGATCATGTGTTACCAAATGATCTGGGATCATCTCCCGATTAGTTGTAGCTAATTAGGGTAAAATAAGTGTGTCATCTCCAATTGAGCAGGTGTGATCCCAGAGGGTTCAAGGGTTCAAGGATTCAAGGGGTCGAGGGTCCAAGGATTCAAGTGAAAAGCAACAAAATATTCAAAGAAAGGAACCCAGATTTTGTTGGCAGGAGATTTGGGCTTCATTGAAAAAAGTGAATTGGGTACACTAAAGAAAGACATCGCAGAAACCGAAGGAATGTTAACGGCGCTGATAAAATCTTTAGAAAATAAACCCTTGAACCCTTGACCCCTTGAATCCTTGGACCCTCTTCTCCAACTAGATTTGGAGAAGAACCATAATTTGGAATACTTCTGAAAAGGAAGGAGGAGAGAAATTGAACAACAATTCCAAACATGACCTAAAGACAAAGCACGGATTCCATGACTGCGTTTACTGGTGTCTCTTCCTGGCCATACCCTTTATCACTGCGTGTACGGCCATTTCGGAAAGCTCGACAGTGTGGATGGTTGTCTACATCTTGGGAACCATCCTCGTGTTTGCCGTTGTCGTATTCAAGTTCTTCTGCACGCATTGCCCACATTATCTCCAAGGCGAAAAGACCGTAAACTGCATGTTCGTACGGTGGGTACCCAAGTATTTTCAACCAAAGCCAGGGTCCTACAGCTTTGTCGAATATGCCATTGTGGCAATCGCATTGCTCGTTTGGGTCGCGTTTCCTGTCTACTGGTTGTATTTCTATCACGGGTTGCTGACCATCTACGTTATTTCTCTGGTCGTCTTCGTTGCGACGATGAAACGGTACGAATGCGGGCGATGCATTCACTTTCATTGTCCTGCAAACAATGTATCAGAAGAGATCAGGAGGCACTTTTTGGAAGCCGAGAATCACCAGGCTGGTGGATTGAGCTAATCGGTGGGTGCCCTTGCCGCGGGTCTTGAAGCATCGGGTGCTATGCAAAGGGGAAGAAAGAGGCTGTCCCCCGATCATTCTACTCCTATTTCAGAGTATCCCTGATTTTCCTTGACAATTCCTTCATGTTGAACGGTTTCTGAATGAAGCCGTTACAACCGCGTTCCAAGATCTCGGTCGCTTTGCCGTTTATACTGTAACCACTGGCAAGCAGGACTTTGACCTTCGGGCTATCCTCTTTGATTTGGTCATATGTCTGGCCACCGTCCATGTCCGGCATGATCATGTCCAGGATAACCAGATCGATTTCGTCTTTGTGCTTCCTGTGGATTTGAACGGCTTCTATTCCGCTCGTGGCCAGCAGGACGCTGTAGCCTATTCTCTCGAGCATCTCCTTGCCGACACCCAGCACCATATTCTCATCATCCACAAGAAGGATCGTTCCGGTTCCCTTCACGACCTCATCAACAGGTTTTCCCTCTGCGACTTCGATCTGCTTTTCCGATGCAGGCAGGTAAATGCTGAAGGTGGAGCCTTCGTCTTCTTCACTATAGACACGAATGATGCCACCGTGATTCTTGATAATCCCGTACGCCGACGCCAGGCCCAGACCCGTTCCGCGGCCCATCTCCTTGGTGGTAAAAAACGGGTCAAATATCCTTTGCTGAGTAGCCTTATCCATGCCGACACCTGTATCAGTCACCGATATCTTGACGTAGTTGCCAGGCTCTATCCCAAACGGCTTGGCATCATTCTCGTCGACCACCGCATGGGTTGTCTCGACATACAGGTTTCCCCCATGTGGCATGGCCTGCCAGGCATTGACATAGAGATTCAACAACACCTGCTCGATCTGTGCCCGATCAACTTCCGCCGGCCAGATGTCTTCCTGGTATTTTGTATGAATCTCGACTTCTTTCTTGGTGCGGCCGAACATCTTGCAGGTTTCCTCGATAAGCTCGTTCATGTCAGTCGATTTGACTTCGTATTTACCTCCCCTGGCAAAACCCAGGAGTTGCCTCGCAAGGCTGGCCCCCCTCTGGACCGTATGCTCTATTCCGCTGAGGTGTTCAAAATGCGGATGCTCGGTGTCAATATCGCTGAATATCAAGGACGTGTGCCCCTGGATGGCCATCAGCACATTGTTGAAGTCGTGGGCAATCCCGCCCGCCAGAGTCCCAATAGCCTCCATTCTCTGGGCTTGTTGGAGTTGGGTCTCGAGGTGCTTGAGCTCGGTAATGTCTTTTGAAACAATAGTCACGGCCGTTGTCTTCCCGTCTGTTCCTTTAACAGGGCTTAGGGTTCGAAGGAAGTGTCTGCCGTCTCTCTGACTTCTGTATTCATGCCAGACTGATTGGCTCGTTTTGAAAACCTCATCCACTTTTTCGGTGAAGGCCTTTGTCTCTTCTGCTGAATGGAAATCACCGTATGGCCGGTCCATTACCTCGTTATTTGGCAGTCCAAACCTGGACAGGTGTTTTTCGTTCATGAACAGGTAGTTGGAGTCAACATCTACCAGGTATACAGAATCTTCGGCGGACTCGACCAGAGACCGATACTTCTCTTCGCTCCCCCTCAGGGCCTCTTCCCCTCGCCTGCGTTCGACTACTTCACTTTTCAGCTCTTCCGCATAGACAGTAGATTGGTCATAGGCAATTTGCATCCGGCGAACGCTCTCCTGCATGGCTTCGTCTGTCAGCTTGCGTTCCGTGATGTCACGCAGGCTTACAAGGACAGCGGGCTTATCCTGGTAGGTAATAAGTCCTATACTCGCCTCAGTATGTATGGTGGTTCCATTCTTGTGCACCAGCCTCCTCTCGTAACGACTCTCCATCTCTTTTCCCTCTATCCAGGCGTTGTACTTCTCAACGGATTCTGCGGCATCGTCTGGGTGAACGTATTGAGGAAAAGGCTTTCCAATGATATCTTCGAGACCGTAACCGGTCAGTTCTAGTAAACGAGGATTGGCATACTTGATGAGTCCGTCCTGAAGAATCGTAATCCCCTCACTTGCTTGTTCCACGAGGTTTCGGTACTTATCCTCACTCTCGTGGGCCGTTTGCTCCGCTTGTTTTCGTTCCTGGATCTCCACTTTCAGTTGTTCGTTGACATCGATCAGTTCAGCCGTTCGTTCCTGCACCTTTTGCTCTAAATCGTCGTGAGCTTTTCTGAGTGCCTCTTCCGCCTGCTTTCGATCAGTAATGTTGCGAAATACCCCACGGCTTCCCATGTAATTACCGTGGGCATCGTAAATAGCATTGACGTTTAATTCCCCGTGAACCTTTTCTCCATCTTTCGTTACCCATGTGGCGTCAATGCCGAGCCTTCCGTTCTCAACCAATTCCTTTACTTCAGGCAGGAAATTGGCCATGGATTCTTCACCTATTACTGCAGAGATATGCATGCCTGTCATTTCTTCTTTGGAATACCCCAAGATGTCAGCCATTGCTTTGTTGACATAAATGAAATTCTCATCTTTGTCTGTGACAGCGAAGAAATCAGTCACGCTGTCCGTAAAGGTTCTCAACATTTCTTCGGATTCCCGCAAAGCCTCCTCGGCCCGTTGGCGGTCGGTGACGTCCTCGTAAGTCACAAACTGCTCCCCGGACTTCAAGGTGACGGGCCTGAAGCGCATAACCTTTTCTGATCCGTCCTTGCAAACCACACTATATGTTCGGGGCCTGACTTCACCAGTCTTTGATTCTTTCAGATCATCGGCCCAGGTTGAAATGACCTGATCCCGGAGTTCCGGATCAGGGAATGCCTTGGTAAACCATTCACGCCCGGTAGGAATGTCTTCGAGTGTGTAACCAAACATGTCGGTGAACTTGGGGTTGACGTATTTGTACTGCCCGCCCTTGCCGATCAAAACGATTCCTAAGGGGGACTCTGATACGAGTATCCGGTATTTCTCCTCACTGGCTCTGAGGGCTTCGACGGTGTGTTCCAGTTGTTCATACGTGGGCTTTTTGGCCATCATGCCGTCCCCCCCATCGCAGGAAAACAGAAAAGGCTCACACATCCATGTTTGCAATACATCGCGTAAGCCTTCACCTGTCCCATAAGGGTCTTCCGTCTCTGAATAGAGTTATGATTCGGCTGATTACACTGCCTCGTGTTTGTAGACGTGGACATCGCGCTGAGGAAAAGGAATGTTGACTCCCTCAGCATCCAGGGCTTTCTTGATATTTTCCGTGATATCAAAATAGACATCCCAGTAATCACCTGCCTTAGACCAGGGTCTGACAACAAAATTCACGCTGCTGTCAGCTAATTCGTAAACGGCGATAGTTGGTGCAGGGACTTTCAGGATGCGCCCGTCCTTGGCGATGACATCCGCCATGATCTGTCTTGCCTTATTTATATGCTCTCCGTATCCTGCCTTGCTTGGTCGGGATTCACAGGTGGCAGTATCTCGTAAAGAGGCAAACCTCTCTAATTCGCGAGTTTTCATGCCTATACCACAATCCGTGGGACGCTTCAATTCCCGTCTTCAGCTGTGCAACAGCACGGCCACAGGGAGAGGCTACAAAAACGTTGCTAGCCCTCGTATAAAACAACAAAAACGTCGCATGTCGCCTTGCCCTATTATCCTAACTATTTGATTGGACTCCAGTTTGACAACCATGCTGCCGGCGTGACCGAGATAAGAACCTGGCTTCAGAATGATCAAGCGTGGTTATCCGAGCTCCCTTCAATTGACGCGGGAGACATAGTGAGGACCGCTCGGGAGCTGGAGATCCTTTTGGACGAGCAGTTTGATGTTCTGTTTGAGAACTTCATCACGTTGGTGTCGTGAAAGCCTTACATTTCACCCTCTCAACATGCACATTTCACACACAAATGTCGCTTATTGTCAAAGAATCCTACTAAAATGTATTTAATCCACGCCTATTGGGAATCCCTATGTTGATATCTTTTTGAAATAGTTATGTATTTATAGTTGGCCTGGCTCTTGCTTTATTCATGAACTCGCGCTAACGAGGAGTAGCGAGACGAGAAGAGAAACCAAAGGGAACAAGAAACCTTGAACATGGCAGAGCCTTCAATCAGGATTATCGCCTTTTGCTGCCGAAATGCCATCAGTGGAGAAGCGTCCCTGACAGGCAAGGGACGGTTGTCGTTCGAGCCGACCGTCAGGATTGTTGAGATACCTTGCAGCAGCAAGGTGGATACCCTACCTATCATCAAGGCCTTTGAGGCAGGTGCTGACGGGATTTTCGTTCTGGGATGCCCGGACAAGACATGCCATCTCCTGGATGGAAACCTGAGGGCGAAGAAGGTGGTCAAATACACCAGGGGGCTGCTGGAAGAGACAGGGATCGAAATCAGCCGCTTGGAGATGTTTCAACTCGGAACCCCTGAATGGAAAGACTTCAAACAGGTGGCTAAGGCCATGACAGAGCGCATCGAATCTCTGGGCAAAGCAGAGTAGAACCCATGCCAAAGAAATATCACATTCATACAGAGACAGTGGCGCCCCGATTCGTTCCCGTCGAAAAGGGCACGATCCTGGACTGGGAGGCGGGTTGCCTGCGATGTTTCAAGTGCGTGAAGCGCAAATGTATATATGGCGCGTACAACAAGAGAACGTTTGACATCAGACAGCTGTCCGACACAATCGACAACATCTGCAGGAACTGCCTTATATGCGTACAATCCTGTCCCGGCCAAATCATCACAAAGACCACCAACCCGGAATACGAGGCAATGGGTGATTCCTACTGGACCCCGGATATCATTTCCAGACAGTGGTATCAGGCTGAGACCGGGAGCATTCCCGTATCCGGTGCGGGTTATGACGGACCGTTTTCCGGTCCGGGATTTGATGACATGTGGACTGACATGTCCGAGATTGTCCGCCCAACCCGAGACGGAATCCACGGCCGCGAATACATCAATACCCTGGTAAGCCTTGGGCGAAAGCTTTCATCATTTGCATTTGACGACCATGGAGAGCCTGTTCTGGATGCCCCGGCGGAGATTGAGATCCCTATCCCCATGATATTCGGGACGCTTCCTTTCGGGAGTCTCAGCACAGATGTCTATCTTGCGATGGCGGGGGCTGCTGCTGAGCTGGAAACGCTGATTGAGATCCCTGCCGAGGCCTGGGACAAAGACTTTGAACAGTACGCCAGATACATTGTCCCGGTTCTTTCCGAAGAACAGATGGAGACGCATGCTCATCTTATTGAATCGGCGCAGGTCGTGGAAATCAAAGACTCCGGCAAGTCGGAGGGAGCTCTCAAAACGCTCATGGGAAACAACCCTGACACAATGGTGATGATCAAGACCGCCCTGAACGAGAACAGCCCACAGCGCGTTCAGGCCCTGGCAGAAGCAGGAGCCGACATCATTCATGTGTATGCCGACCGGAACGGAAACGTAGACTGCGAAGACAAGACCTGGTTTGTCAAAGATATCGTTCGAAAGGTGCACAACCATTTGGTGGACCTGGGGATCAGAGACAGCGTGACGATTATCTCTAGCGGGGGAATCGCCATGGCCGAACACGTCGCCAAAGGGATCATATGCGGGGCTGACGCCGTCGCCGTTGACATTCCCCTGCTGCTGGCCCTTGAGTGCCGCATATGCCTGCGATGCGAAAGAGGTCTTTCCTGTCCGGTGGAGATTGAAAACGTCCATCCCCAATGGGGGAAGGCTCGGATTATGAATCTTGTTGGAGCATGGAGAAATCAGATACTGGAGGTGCTCGGTGCCATGGGCATGTTTTTTGAGGATCTTGAAGCACAGACATTTGGAGAGCTTTTCGGGAAGCGCGTTGCTGAACCTTCAGACGGGGTATCAGAGTAGTGGAGTAAGGGGATATGCAGCAGATGAATAAAGATCTGAGAGCACATAGGAATGTAGAAGAACACGGTACTCCAGTACTCCAGTCCTCTATTCCTTCTGAATTTCCACAGGTTGAATGCACGCCCTGCCGGTTCAGAAATGCCATAGGGAAATACAGGCTGAGGCGAAGTGACGCCTGTGTTGCCTGCGGAACATGCGCTGAAGTCTGCCCTTACGGTGTACACCAAAAGAAGCTGAACAAAATGGCAAGGCCCAAGCATTACCTCTGTACAGGCTTTGAGTGCAACAAGTGCGTTGAAGCGTGTCCGGAGCAGGCACTTTCCCTTGACGAGAATCCTGTGACAAAGGTGATTGGAGACAGGAGGTGGACGCCCGAC
>JAFDFO010000332.1 GCA_019309815.1 Deltaproteobacteria bacterium | reverse complement strand
TAAGCCGCTGAAGACGTGTAATCACTGCTCTGGCAAACTTCACAGACTCATCTCTCAGAGTGCATTCCATCTAAAGGGTACGGGCTGGTATGTTACTGATTATGCAAACAAAGCGAAGGATTCGGCGCCTCAAAAAAAGGGCAAGAAAGTGGATACACAGCCCGAATCTTCAAAGAAGCCTGAATCAACGAAAAAAGAGTGATCCCAGCCTGAGCCCCGTATGCTGGGTTTCCTGGTAACATACGAACAAGAAACAGAAAAAAGTTCTTCCCCTCCCTTTACAAATCCAAGTCTATGATTATAGTTCCCAATATGTTTGTTTGCGGACGCTCTCGACGTCCTTTTGTCATGCCTAGCATTCCCTGAACTGCAATAGCGAGGGCATTCCCTGCAGCTTGCTGCAGGGAACTTCAATGTCAAGTTTCAAATGAAAATATGAATAAGATGGAAGGGGGTGGCATCGAGGCTCTTGTGGCTCGAGAGTCAGCCGGGCTCGAACCGGGCCGGGTGGATATCAAATAAATGCAAAATTCTTAGGAAGAAGGAGACCTAGCACTATGAAGATTAGACCTTTACAGGACCGAATTCTCGTGAGACGTCTTGAAGAGGAGGACACGAGCAAGGGGGGCATCATCATTCCGGATACAGCCAAGGAAAAACCCTCCGAAGGTTTGGTTATTGCCGTTGGCAAAGGGAAAGTGACCGATGACGGTAAGAAGCTGCCTTTAGATGTCAAGAAGAACGACCGAATACTCTTTGGCAAGTATTCGGGTACCGACATAATGGTCGAGGGTGATGAGTATCTTATTATGCGGGAAGATGATGTATTAGGGATCATTGAGAAGTAGGAAGACGTGAATTCCCGCTATTAAGCAGCTTGAGTATGTCGGACTCAGCATGAACAAAAATCCTTAAGGAGGAAGTATCAAGATGGCTGCAAAAGAGATAAAGTATGACATGAGGGCCAGGGAGGCCGTTCTGAAAGGAATAAACACCTTGTGTGATGCGGTCAAGGTGACTCTGGGCCCCCGGGGCAGAAACGTGATTCTGGAAAAATCGTGGGGTGCCCCCACGGTGACCAAAGATGGTGTGACCGTGGCCAAAGAGATCGAGTTGGAAGACAAATTTCAAAACATGGGCGCCCAGATGGTCAAAGAGGTGGCCAGCAAGACCAGTGACGTAGCGGGTGATGGGACGACCACGGCTACCATACTTGCTCAGTCTATTTACTACGAGGGTCAGAAGCTTGTTGCCGCAGGCAACAACCCCATGGACATCAAGCGGGGTATTGACAAGGCCGTGGAGGTCGTCGTTTCAGAACTGGCAAAGATGAGCAAGGCAACCAAGGACCAGCGTGAAATCGCCCAAGTTGGCTCCATTTCGGCCAACAACGACGAAACCATTGGAAACATCATTGCAGAGGCCATGAACAAGGTCGGGAAAGAGGGTGTAATTACCGTCGAAGAGGCCAAGAGCATGGAAACGACCCTTGAAGTCGTAGAGGGCATGCAGTTTGACCGTGGCTATCTTTCCCCGTATTTCGTGACGGACCCCGAAAAAATGGAGGCCTCACTGTCGGATCCTTTGATCCTGATTCATGAAAAGAAGATCAGCGTGATGAAAGATCTGCTCCCCGTGCTCGAGCAGGTTGCCAAGATGGGCAAACCGCTTGTGATCCTTGCAGAGGATGTGGAAGGAGAGGCCTTGGCCACGCTGGTGGTAAATAAGCTGCGGGGAACACTTCAATGCGCGGCTATCAAGGCTCCGGGTTTTGGAGATCGGAGAAAGGAAATGTTGGAAGATATTGCTATTCTCACCGGTGGTCAGGTCGTTTCCGAAGACCTGGGCATCAAGCTGGAAAACATTACCGTTAATGATCTCGGCAAAGCCAAACGGATGACCATTGACAAGGATAACACGACGATCGTAGATGGCGCAGGGACCCGCGCTGACCTTGAGGGCCGCGTGCGTCAGATCAGGGCTCAAATTGATGAGACCACATCTGACTACGACCGGGAGAAACTCCAGGAGCGCCTGGCCAAGCTGATTGGCGGTGTAGCTGTGATTAACGTTGGGGCGGCAACCGAGCCTGAGATGAAGGAAAAGAAGGCGCGGGTGGAAGATGCCCTGAATGCAACTCGCGCTGCAGTGGAGGAAGGGATAGTGGCCGGTGGGGGTGTGGCCCTTGTCAGGACCATTCCGGCACTCGACAAGATCAAAATCAAGGCATCCCAGAAGATCGGTGCCAGGATCGTGCAGCGTTCTCTTGAGGAACCGCTTCGCCAGATCGTTCATAACGCCGGACACGAAGGTTCGGTGGTCGTGGATAAGGTGAAGAATGGAAAGGGTTCCTTTGGGTTCAATGCTGAAACAGAGAAATACGAAGACCTCATGGA
>JAFDFO010000331.1 GCA_019309815.1 Deltaproteobacteria bacterium | reverse complement strand
TTCAATGTTGATGACAAGGTCTTTCAGTCCATTCTCATCGGGGCGTGCGTGCTCGGACAGCAAATGGTTTTTTGCGTGTCACTGGCACCCCCCTGGAAGGACGCCCAAATACTCGCGGCTCAGACAACCCCGATTCTGCTGCAGGTGACGCTAGCTGCACTGACCGGCCCCAGTGTTTTTGTTGTTTTAGAAGGGCTTGCGGCCCGAATCCACGCCCGCCTGACAGCTCCTGGAGAGAAACCAAAGGCTTCGTAACCAGATAATGAAAACTTATTTGCATACGGTCAGCGGCGATTGGTATCGGCGAAGGGTCTCGGGAGCCCTGGTATTGGTCGTGGCGGCTTTTCTGATTCTTCTGGGTCGGCTTTACTATCTACAGGTCATAGAGGGGCCTGAACTAGTGAGGCAGTCACAGAGCAACTGGTTCAGGACTCAAGGGATACCTCCAATGCGAGGTTTGATCTTTGATCGTAATGGAGTGCTGCTGGTGGACAATCGTCCCGCCTTTGATGTCTCTATTGTCCCGAGAGAGGCCAAGAATCCAGAGGAGGTTATCCATAAACTGGCAGAGCTGATAGACGTTGCCCCTGAACCACTTCTGACGAGGCTTGTCCAGGCGAGAAGACTGCCTTCTTTCAAACCGATTTTGTTAGAGACAGATGTGAGTCGCGATAACGTGGCGATCATTGAAGCGCATAACCTTGAGCTCCCCGGGGTCCTGGTCACCGTGGAGCCCAAGCGGCACTACATTGAAGGGGCACGGGCTTCACATCTGATCGGATATCTTGGAGAGATTAGTCGCGAGGAATTGAGCGGGGGAGCATTTCCAGACAACAGGGCTGGAGATTTCATTGGAAAATTCGGCGTGGAAAAGGCCTTTGAGTCTTACTTTCATGGCCGGCGTGGCTGGCAACAGGTCGAGGTCAACGCCTTTGGACGGGTTACGAGAGCCCTCAAGACAGAGGAGGCGCTACCGGGCAACAATATTCATCTTTCACTAGATATAGAGCTGCAGCGATTGGCAGAGTCATTACTTGCCGACAAGGTAGGAACGGTCGTGGCCATGGATCCTTCCAACGGTCATGTTTTGGCAATGGCCGGATCGCCAGCCTTCGACCCTAATGCCTTTGTAGAAGGGATGACATATCAATCATGGGATGAACTGATTTCTAATCCGTTTCGGGCGATGGAGAACAAGGCGATTCAGGGACAGTATCCGCCAGGATCAACCTATAAAATCGTAGCTGCGATTGCCGGCCTGGAGGAAGAAGTGATTAGCCCACACACCAAGCTCTTTTGTCCAGGGCAATACCGATACGGTAACCGCACCTTCCGGTGTTGGAAACGACGCGGACATGGATTCATGAACCTTGAACAGGCCTTGGCCCAGTCCTGTGACGTCTATTTCTATCAGGTGGGCGAAAAGCTGGGCGTAGATCGATTGGCAAAATATGCCAAGGCTTGCGGGTTGGGTTCACCCACGGGTATCGAACTCGACAAAGAGGCAAAAGGCCTTGTTCCTACATCAGTTTGGAAGCTGAGTCGGGTAGGTGTTCCGTGGCAGGGCGGAGAAACATTATCTGTTGTGATCGGTCAGGGATTCAACCTGGTGACACCCATGCAGATGCTTGGCCTGATTTCTGCCGTGGCCAATGGGGGTATACTGTATAAGCCATTAGTCGTCCGTCGGATCGAGTCCCCTGACGGTTCGTTCGTAAAAGAACAGGAGCCGGTTCCATTGGGAAAACTTCCCGTCTCCCAACAACGACTTCACCTCATCAGGAAAAGCCTGTACAACGCTGTGAACAAGCCGGGCGGAACCGCATGGGGTTCCCGCATCCCTGGTATAGGTATGGCGGGCAAGACCGGAACCGCCCAGGTCGTGGGGATGCCGGAAGACGACGAAGAAACATCGGATGAGAATAAGATTCTCCGTTTTAGAGACCATGCCTGGTTTATTGCCTATGCCCCCGCTAAAGACCCGCAAATAGCGGTGGTAGTCTTGATAGAACACGGAGGGCATGGGTCTAGTGGAGCGGCGCCGCTTGCGAAGAAGATCGTAGAGAAATACCTCGGGATTGATGATTTATGATTGGTGATTGATGATTGTACAGAGAATGCGGAATTCGGAGTGCGGAATAAGAAAGCATGGCGCAAAGCGCAGAGCGTGAAAGAAGAAACGCCATGCCCTATGCGCCATGCGCTATGCCGACGAAAACCGGCTCAACGAGCTTAACCGGCGAACCTTTCCTAAAATGCCATGATAGATCGCAGATTACTACAACATTTTGATTGGCCTTTTTTGCTGCTCGCCGTTACAATTGGGGGGATTGGCATCCTTTCGCTCTATAGCGCATCAACAGCCAGCGCTGACATAACCGACCCAAAAAAACTGGTC
>JAFDFO010000330.1 GCA_019309815.1 Deltaproteobacteria bacterium | reverse complement strand
TACCACGACGGCACGGATCTTCTACACAGCCTTGACCCATGTACAAACACGCTACCAAGCGTGTAAGGGGCGCTGCCGTGTGCCTAGCCTGTAGCGTTCCGTACATGTTGCCTCCGACGAGCGAAGAGGGGAATTGACCTGATTCAAAAAGAGATACCCCCTGCCGGCCTATCAAGACTGCCGTAAAAGGAACAGATTTTTGACAACCGCCCTAAAAAGCAACAATAGCCTTTCTCCGCGAGATTTTTGAACGATTTTGTAGGATTCGCGGCGGGTGATATCCAGGGAACTAGAAAAACAGCCATGTTATTTATGCAACGTTAGGGTAACGCTCGTGGGGGAGTAGGGAAAGATGTTTTGCTCATTGCACAAATACAAGGTTCGACCTGTTCTCTGTTTCTGCTTTTTTGTGTCATTCATTGCTGCGACCTTTGTTGGTTCTTCTCTGCTTGGAGCGCAACCCGTCTTTGAGGACGCACTTGGAAGGAAGATCACCGTCGCAAAGCCTCCCCGTCGAATTGTCTCTCTGGCGCCTAACATCACTGAAATCCTTTACGCACTGGACATAGGCCATCGCATCGTGGGCGTGACGATATATAGCGATTACCCTGATGAGGCAAAACTGAAACCTCAGGTGGGCAGCTGAAACCTCAGGTGGGCAGTTATGTCAATCTGAATATTGAGAAGATCGTCAGCCTGAAACCAGACCTGATTATCGGAACCTACGGGGGCAATCCAAAAACAAAGGTTCTCCGTCTGGAACAATTGGGTTTCCCGGTCTACATTACCAGAACGGAAACCGCCGCTGAAATGCTTACCATGATAGAAGATATCGGTACAATCACCCACACATCGGAAAAGGCGGGTGTCCTGGCAAATATGTTGAGACAACGGATCAACGCGGTGACCAGCAAAGTCAGAAACGCCCGGCACCCCGTGGTATTTCTTGAGATCAATGCAAAGCCCTTAATCACCACAGGTGCCGGCTCTTTTCAGCACGAGGTTATTACACTGGCTGGAGGAAGGAATCTTGCAGCCGATAGCCCCGCACGTTATCCCCAATACAGTCTGGAAGATGTAGTGAAAAAGGGGCCTGACATTATTCTCATTTCCACCATGGACCGGGCGGGTCTCTTTGAACAGCAGAGGGCACAATGGATGCGCTGGGAGAATATCCCTGCCGTGCAGAACAAGAGAATATATTTTATTGATTCTGACCTGGTGGACCGGGCCTCTCCGCGTATCGTTGACGGCCTGGAAGAGATGGCAAGACTTATTCATCCAACTCTGTTCTAGGTGACGGTGGCCATTGCCGCATGCCAACGGATTTTCTGGACATGCTTTTTAGATCGCAATCTTCAAAGGAGCTGGAACAATTATGTTAGACATATTTCAAAAAGGGGGAGTAGTCATGTATCCCCTCCTTGCCTGTTCGTTGGTCTCTTTGACGGTCATTGTTGAAAGGGGCCTCTTTTGGGTCCAGGAAAAAAGACGCACAGACGATTTGCTTGTCAATGAAGTGCTTGAACTCGCTCGATTACGAAAACACCAGGAGATAAAGACAAAGGTGAAAGGCGCTGCCGATTATGCGGTGAAGGTGCTCGTGTGCGGCCTGGTACACAGGGAGTACTCGCTTTCCAAGGCTATGGAAATGGCTGCAATGGAGGAAATAAAGCGGATGAAGAAGTACCTCCCCGTGTTGGACACTATCATCACTGCCGCTCCTCTGTTGGGTATACTCGGTACGGTTATCGGGATCATTCACTCCTTTGACATGCTGGGGGCAGCGGGTATTCAGGATCCGCAGGCAGTAACCTCAGGCATAGCTCAGGCCTTGATAACCACGGCAGCAGGATTGGTTATAGCCATCCTTACCCTGTTTCCGTATAACTATTTCACGTCAAAGGTGGAAAAAGCAGGCTCTCGCATCGAAAAGTACGCCACGTCGCTGGAGATTGTGTGCGGGCTGGAAGAGCAAAAAGACGGATAATTCATCATAGACACGTATAACAGCTGGAGTAATGGAGTGCTGGAGTAGTGGAGTAATGAAATATGCTCGGGAATAGTTTAGTAATGCAATACTCCATCACTCCAGTACTCCGGTACCCAGGCCCCCGGCGGGTCTGGGGTGAGATAATACATTAACTCATGAAACTGAGATTCGTACAAAAGCCCGCTCGCATCGAGCTCATCCCGCTCGTGGACATCATATTCCTGCTCCTTGTCTTCTTCATTTACTCTATGCTTTCCATGGCCGTGTACAGAGGTATTCCGGTCACTCTCCCCAAGGCCCAGACCGTTGAAGCTGCAAAGGAGCGGGCCGTATTCATCACTATTGACAAAACGGGACAGGTCTTTGTCGATAAAACCCTCATACGACAAAACGAATTGTTAGGATTCTTAAAAAGAGAGCAGACGGCCTTTCCTGAAGCAACTGCCATGATTTCAGCAGACGGGGGCGTTCCTTACCGGGTGTTTGTTGACGTTCTTGATAAAGTACGGCTTGCGGGGTTCAAGAAAGTCTCCATGGAAGCAAAACTCAAAAAAACGCCGCTCCCATGAAAAGTTACCTCTTGATATCCTGCCTTGTTGCGGTTGCCATCCACATCCTCCTTCTCAGCCTTCCCTTGCACAGAGTGGGCAGCAGTAACGCTTCTCTTGTCAAGGCACCGATGTCCCTTTCTATTGTGTCACCCGAAACGCCCCTCTCAGCAGCCCCGGTGGTCCAGATTGCTGCAGATACCCCGTCACAACCTCTTCCTCCGGCAAGAAAGAAGCCGCCCCTGGAGGAAGCATTGCCTCCGAGAGAGGAATCGTTGCCTGAAAGGCAAGCCATTGCCACCCCTGTCGCAGAACCCGGCCCTTCTGAAGAAAAGGGCACGAAGGGCCATGCCAAACCGCTTGTTGACGGCGTTGCCGTTGGAACTGCACTAGTTCCCGGGGACAGTCGCACAGATACCCAAAGGGGCATGGTTGCGCTGGGGAGTCAACAGGGACACGACGTTATTGTATATGCAAGACCAAAATACAAAGAAAACCCGTTGCCTCACTATCC
>JAFDFO010000106.1 GCA_019309815.1 Deltaproteobacteria bacterium | reverse complement strand
ACAACCCGCAATCCGGCCATTAGTTTTGACCGGTTTGAAAAAAGGCCCCTTAATCATGAAACCTGGAATAAAAAAGATGAGATCTCTGGTGGTTCTTGCTGTTGCGGTGGGCATTGCTGTCCTCCTCATTGTGCTCAAGCCCGCACCGGAAAAACAAGCCCCTCCTCCAGCCAGCCTTCTTGTTGAGGTCATGGAGGTCAAAGCCTCTTCCCCTGCCATGGTGGTAAACTCCTATGGGACGGTGAGGCCGACCGAATCGTTGAATCTGGTTTCCGAGGTCAAGGGCAAAGTGGCGGATATGTCCCCCAATTTTCAGGAAGGGGGCTTCTTCAAGGAGGACGAGCGCCTCATCAGCATCGATCCGAGATCGTATGAGCTGGTTGCAGCCCAGCGGCGGAAACAACTCAAGCAGCTCGATGCCGGACTCCGACGTCTTGACCAGGAGGAACAGAACTTCCAGGTGCGGCTCAATATTGCCCGTTCCGACGTTGAACTGGCTAAGGCTGAATGGGAGCGTTTCAAGGCCCTGGTGGAGCGAGAGGTTGTTGCCCAGGCCAACGTAGATCAGGCCCAACAGCAATACCTGGCAAGTCAGAACCGGATGCAGGAAGTCGAGAATCAAATAGCCCTGATGGATCCAAGGCGTGATCAAACAAAGGCCCAGAGGGAGTTGGTGGAAATACAACTCAGGGAGGCCTTGCTGGACCTCGACCGTGCAGGCATCGAGGCGCCGTTTGACGGGTATGTCCTGGAGAAGAGCATCGAGAAAGGGCAATTCGTAAACATTGGGGCTTTCCTTGGACGCATCTATCGCGGTTCGACCCTCGAGGTTGAGGTGCGTATACCTTTTAAAGATCTGTCATGGCTCGGCGACATATCATCAATGAGCGTTTGCAACACTGATGAGCGGGAAGGCGCTGACACCAAGCCTCCTATCCAGGCAAAGGTCATCTTCAAGAGTGGCGGCCAGACCCGAACATGGGAAGGGCGTCTTATCCGTGTGAAGGCACAGGTAGACGAAAAAACCCGAACGCTGCCGCTGATTATCAAAGTGTTGGAAGAAAACTCTTCGGCCGAGGATCATGCCTCATATCCTCTCAAACCGGGCATGTTTGTGGACGTTGAGCTTACAGGGAGACAAATTGATACGGCCTATCTCCTGCCCCGGTCAGCCTTGCACCCGGGCAATCTGGTCTATGTGGCCAGCAACAATGAACTGGTCACACGACAGGTAGAGGTTCTCCGGCGTTTGAATGACTCGGTCTACGTTGGCAAGGGTCTCAACGATGGGGACATGGTCATTACTACGCCTGTCGGCTCACCAAAAGAAGGGATCAAGCTCCGCATCCGAGCGAGCGAGGAAGTAAGAGAAGAAGCAAAAGATTATCACGAAAACACGAAACAAAAAGAAAAGCACGAAACACAGAAACCAATAATAGAAAACAAAACAGACGCATCGAATAGCGAGGGCTGAGATGGATTATAGATGCTCTGAAGCGTGTAGTTCAATGGATTCCATCAGGAATCCATTGGATACTGTTCCTTTTCGTGTTTTCGTCCTTTCGTGTTTTCGTCCTTCATTTTTACCCTTACAACAACCCTCCCACCAAGCCACGCCGTAAGATGAAATCGATTATCCGCTGGTCCACAAACAACCACGTCGCAGTCAACCTGCTCATGATCTTTATCGTTGTGACAGGTGTGCTCACCCTGAGAAGCATGCGGCGGGAGGTCTTTCCCCAGTTTTCTCTTGATTTCATTTATATCTCCGTTGTCTATCCGGGTGCTTCGCCGGAAGAGATCGAAGAAGGGATCTGCATCAAGATCGAAGAGCAGATCAAGGGGATCGAAGGGATCACAAAGATCTGGTCATCAGCTTCGGAAAGCTTCGGATCAGTCACTGCGGAACTGGACGTGGACAGCGATTCTAAAGTCCAGCAAATCCTGGATGAGATCAAGACAGAGGTAGATCGTATCGACACCTTCCCTGGTGATTCTGAAAAACCGGTCATTATTGAAATTGTACTAAGGGATCCCGTGATCAGTGTGGCTATTTACGGCGATGTGCCTGAACGAAAACTCAGGGAGGTGGCTGAAAACATCAGAGACGACCTGACCGACGCTCAGGGGATCTCGCAGGCAAACCTGCTGGGCGTTCGCGACTACGAGATATCCGTGGAGATTTCCGAAGAGGACCTCAGACGGTACAGACTAACGTTTGACGGAGTAGCAGATGCCGTGCGTACCGCCAGCCTGGATTTGCCAGGCGGTGTCATCAAGACCCCTGGCGGGGACATATTGGTCCGGGCCAAGGGACAGCGTTACTTCGGCCGGGAGTTTGAAGATATTCCACTGATTACTGATCAGGACGGTACGATTATTCGACTGGGGGACGTGGCCGAGATCATCGACGGATTTGAAGACGTTGACCGATGGGGACGTTTCAACGGTAAACGCATGGCCATGGTCCAGGTAACCAGGACAGCCGAGGAAGACATAATAGAGATTTCCCGCACGGTCAGGGACTACGTTGAAACCCACCGGGAAATGCTTCCTGAAGGAGTCGAGCTTGCCATATGGGGAGACCTCTCCATCATGGTTCAGGATCGTATTGATTTGCTCTCCAAAAACGGTGTGGTGGGGATCATCTCTTTTATGGGGGCGTTCTTTGTGCTGGACTGGCACGGTGACACGATCAACATGATCTCACTCTTTGCGTTCATCATGACGCTGGGTATCCTCGTGGATGATGCCATCATCTTTGGGGAAAACGCCTACTCGCACCACACGCGAGGGAAGTCACCCAGTCAGGCTGTCATAGACGGCATCGGGGAGGTGGCCTGGCCGGTAGTAATGGCCGTGACCACGACCATTGTGGCTTTTACGCCCCTGCTGTTCATCGCGGGGATCATGGGGAAGTTCATTGCCGTGCTCCCCACTGCAGTCATTATCATATTGATTGTCTCCCTTATTGAGGCCCTGTTGATTCTGCCGGCTCACCTTCATGGCGCATTTTCAAGATCTTCTAAGCGTCAAGCCCAGGTCTCAAAGAACGGGTTCCAGCTTCGTATGGTTAAGAAGGTGGATGAAACCATGCAGCATGTGATCAACCGGCACTATGCCCGCGCCATCAGGTTCGTGATCAGAAACCGTTATTTCTCTTTGTGCGTGGCAATTGCGGTCCTTATTGTTATGGCAGGTTTGGTGGCAGGTGGTCGCGTATCATTCGTACTCTTTCCGAAAACCGACAGTGATTGGATGATTGCCGAGGTGAGTTATCCGCTTGGCACACCCGTCCAGCTGACTGAAGATACGATCATGCGGATTGAGGACGCAGCCATTTCCCTTAATCCCGAGTTTGCGTCTAAAGTACAGAACGTGTTGTCTCTCGTGGGACAGATCCCTCCCAGGGACTGGAAGTCTGGTGAACTTGGCGGACACGCAGGGCAGATCTGGGTGGAGCTATTGGGCGGAGAAGGCCGGCCCAAGGTCCGGGCAGAAGCCGTCTTGAACGCGTGGCGAAAAGCAGCCGGAGATATCCCCGGCGTGGACAGCCTCACCTTTGCAATCCTGCATGGCGGCCCGGCAGGAAATCCCATTGAGGTTCAACTGATTGGTAAAGATTTTGATTTACTCAAACAGGCGGCCGGGGAACTGAAGAGAGAAATTGCTACATACCCTGGCACCCATGACATTATGGATGACTTCAAACCCGGCAAAGAAGAGAAGAAGCTAAGGGCCCGTCCAGGTGCAAAATCCTTGGGAATCACCCTCGGGGACATCGCCAAGCAGGTCCGGCAGGCGTTTTATGGTGAAGAGGCAGTGCGGATCCAGCGGGGGCGGGATGACATCAAGGTTATGGTACGGTACGCCGAAGCAGAGCGCCACAGCCTTGCAGGTATGGAAGATATGCGGATCAGGACCCGTCTGGGAGACGAAGTGCCCCTGGAAGAGGTTGCAGAGATAGATCACGGGCGTGCCTACTCCACTGTCCGGAGGGTCGACCGGAAAAGAGTCATTACCGTGTTCTCAGATCTTGATGAAGGGATAGCAAATGCCACTGAAATTGTGAGCGACCTCAAAGCGAATTTCTTGCCCGAGCTTGAAAGAAAGTACCCGGGTGTCCACTTCGGCATGGAGGGGGAAGAGAAAAGGCGTGTGGAGTCGATGGACAGTCTTTGGAGAGGGTATATTCTCGCCCTGATGGGTATGTACCTGCTTCTGGCTACGCAGTTTCGCTCTTATGTCCAACCCTTGGCTATCATGATCGCCATCCCTTTTGGCCTGGTCGGGGCGGTCGTGGGGCATATGCTGATGGGTCTTGACATCACGCTGATGAGTCTCTTCGGGATTGTTGCCCTGTCGGGAATTGTGGTGAACGATTCGCTGATTCTCATTGACTTCATCAACCGGGCTATTCGTGACGGCACGCCTCTGGATGAAGCTGTGGAGGCTTCAGGCAAGGCCCGCTTCAGGCCGGTGATTCTGACTTCACTCACCACGATCGCAGGGCTCATGCCGCTTCTGCTTGAACGGAGTTTTCAGGCACAGTTTCTCATTCCCATGGCCGTGAGTATCTGTTTCGGGCTCCTTGTGGCTACTGGCCTGACGCTTCTGCTCGTTCCTGCGCTGTATCTTATTATCAAAGACATGTCAGGTTTTGCAGCGAGGCTTGTCGGCAAAGCCTGATCAATGTTGATGGTTTCGTAAAAAGTCGAAAAACACCTCTTTCTGTCATTCCGGCGAAAGCCGGAATCCAGTGTTTTCAGAAACTTATGACTGACCTGGACCCCGGCTTTCGCCGGGGTGACGACTTTTTACGAGTTTGTCAATGTTACGGTCAGAAAGATTTCGGACTTGCAGTTGGACAGCGATATTGCTATAGTTGCAGCTGTAGTTATTGGAAAATCGAGAGTTTCCGAAGTCCTCAATCGGAGATTGCCTAATCAAGATTCATGGACAAACAGGTGGACTTAAGGCAAACCAGGTCCGCCGCCTGAACAATCTCTATCGTCGGAGAACCCCTCCAGCCTTTGTTGTCTCCCCTGAGCTCACCAAGGCGATTACCCAACTTTCATTTGAAATCCGCCGCCAGATTGGTCTTCTGATTGACCGCCAGGGTTGGATAACCCATGTCCTGGTCGGCAACCACCAGCAGATCGTCATCCCGAACCTTGAAAAATATCGATCAGGTGGGGGGCGTCTGAAAGGCCTCCGGTGTGTGCACACCCACCTCCAGCATGAGCCCCTGACCCAGGACGACCTCATGGACCTTGCTTTACTCAAGCTGGATCTTATGGCTGCTGTGACAATGGACAAGGAAGGTCAGCCTGACTACGTTCATGCTGCCCATCTCCTTCCAGAGGGAGTCAACGGGGAAAGCTGGCAGATACTCCCTCCGCTCCGCGCCTGGGATCCTGACATCGACTGCCAAACCCTGATTCGCTCACTGGAATCGGAGTTTGCCCGTAAGGTTCAATCTCGGAAGGTGAAAAGAAAGTGGGAACGGGCGTTGCTGATAAGTGTGACCACTGCACCCAAGCATGCTGCCCAGGATTCCATGGTTGAACTTCGGGAGTTGGCCGAGTCGAGCAGTATTGCCGTGATGGATACCGTCATTCAACACAGAAAAAAAATTGATCCCCGTTTTCTGGTGGGACAAGGCAAAATAAGCGAACTCGTTATCCGGGCTTTGCAAAGAGGGGCGGACCTTCTGATATTTGACCAGGAGCTAAACCCCTCCCAGGTTCGCTCCATCACGGAACTCACTGATATGAAGGTCATAGACCGGACGCAGTTGATCCTGGACATCTTTGCCCAGCGGGCCCGCAGTAGGGAGGGAAAGATTCAGGTGGAGCTGGCCCAGCTCAAATACCTCCTTCCTCGCCTGGTTGGGAAGGGCACTGCCATGTCTCGGCTCACCGGCGGTATTGGGGGCCGGGGTCCCGGCGAGCAGAAGCTTGAAGTCGACAGACGCCGCGTCAGGGATCGGATCACGCATCTTGAGAAGTCGCTCCGCGCGATTCAGAAGCAACGGGGACAGCGCAGAGCCCGGAGGAACAAAAGGGGGCTGCCTATCATATCGATTGTGGGATACACCAACGCAGGAAAATCCACTCTCCTGAATACGCTGACCAAGAGCTCTGTGCTGGCCGAGAGTCGTCTCTTTGCCACCCTGGATCCTACCAGCAAGCGAAAGAAGTTCCCTAAGGACGTAGAAGTTATTATTACCGATACGGTCGGCTTCATCCGGCAGCTTCCTCAGGAGCTGATTACAGCTTTTCGTGCCACGCTGGAAGAACTGGAGGACGCTGACTTGCTCCTGCACGTCATCGACATCAGCAATCCCAGGTATGAAGAGCAGGTTGAATCTGTGGAGCGAATTCTGGAAGGCCTGCGCCTGGATCAGATTGCAGTACTTAAGGTCCTGAACAAGCAGGACCTTGTGGATGCCGCGACAATGAAGAAAATGGCCCGGACCCCGGATGCTGTGGCTGTCTCAGCCAATGATGAGCGGACCCTCGGCCCGCTTCTCGAGAAGATGGAGCTATACGTCCAGCGTGTCAAAAGACGAAACAATGAGGTTGATCGTGCCAAATCGTTTGTGGCGGTATCCTAGCGCCGACTGCGTGAAGATCGCGCCTCAGAAACATTTGACAAGGTATTGTGGCTTCTGTTATAAATCATATCAACATCTTGTGCCCCTTGCCATTTTGGTAAGGGTTTTTCTATAAAGAGGGAAGGGTGGCGCGGCTCTTGGCAGTCACGATTTCGGCAAGGGTCCGCAATGACAAAGCACTTAACCCCAATCGGGATCTCACGCAAGACACTCCAAAGAGATCAACGATCTGCATAGTTCTCAAGACAAAAGAAAGGAAATGCGTGTGAAGTTCTTCCTGAAAACCACCGTTGTGATCCTTCTTGTTTTTGCAGTTGTGGGGTGCGCGTCGTACCAGCAAATTGTCTCATCACCGGATGACGTGGAACCAGGGTCAGGTCCGGATTCGGCGGACGTGGATAGCAGATCAGGTATTGAAGAAACCCCTTCTGTTGCTCAGGGTGCGACAAAACATGCCAAAGTAGCCCCGGGTACTACTAAATTCAGGCCTGGGGTGGAGCCGGATATCCGTGAGGAGCCGCTGGGTTCTGACCGCCAAAATCACAGTAGAAGACAGAAGAATGCCCAACAGAAGTTGGACGAAGCGCTGGAATTCTGCAGGGCGTCACAGGAATTCTGGGGCCAGGGCGATCTTGAAAGCGGGGTTGCCGCGCTGGATCGGGCATACAAGTTGGTCCTCGAAGCCGAGACCAATGGTGATCCGAAACTGATCCAGCAAAAAGAAGATATCAGGTTCATGATCTGCAAGCGGATGTTGGAGATCTACGCGTCCCGGCACACTGTAGCAAAGGGGAATCACAACGCCATCCCCCTGGTCATGAATACCCACGTACAAAGGGAGATCAAGTTGTTTCAGGGCCGGGAGCGCAAGTTCTTTCTACAATCCTATAAGCGTTCAGGGAGATATCGGACTGAAATTGTCAAGGCCTTTGAAGAGGCCGGACTGCCAACAGCGCTTTCGTGGCTTCCGCTCATTGAGAGTGGCTTCAAGGTCAGGGCCCTCTCCAGCGCCCGTGCCCTGGGGTTGTGGCAATTCATCCCTTCCACAGGCTACAAGTATGGCCTCAAGCGGGATGAATGGGTTGATGAGAGGATGGATGTCACCAAAGCGACCCATGCCGCAATCGCGTATATGAAAGAGCTCCATGACATGTTTGGTGACTGGACGACCGTACTGGCCGCCTACAACTGTGGCGAGTCAAGGGTTCTGAGGGTCATACGTAATCAGAATATCAACTATTTGGACAACTTCTGGGATCTGTTTGAAAAACTCCCCTATGAAACCGCCCGTTACGTCCCTCGGTACCTGGCATCTCTTCACATCATAAAGGACCCTAAAAAATACGGGTTTGATCTGCCAAAAGTGGATCCACCTGAGGTCTATGAGAAGGTGACAGTGGCAAAGCGCATGCGGCTCCAGGATGTAGCAAAGACTACGGGCATCTCCCGTGGTGCCATTGAGGCGCTCAACCCCGAACTCCGCTACAAGATCACGCCTCCCAGGTCATATGCGTTGAAGGTTCCCATGGATCAAGGTCCGCTTCTGGTTTCCAGCCTGAGCAAGGTCCCCACCTGGACTGCCCCCACGAGGACGTACGCCTATCACAGGGTCCGGCGGGGTGAAACATTGTCTCATATTGCAGAACGCTATCGGACAAGTGCACGGGCCATTGCCAGGGCAAACAACATCAGCACGAGGAGCATCATCAGGGTAGGGCAGAGGTTGAAGATACCCACGAAGCACTATAAGCCGACCACTGCCTCCTCAAAAGGGAAGAAGACAGCCTATAAAGACAAATCCGGGAAGACCATCCACCGGGTCCAGAGGGGGGACTCTCTCTGGCTGTTGGCCCGGCGCTATGACACGAATATCAAAGAGATCATGCGTCTCAACAACCTGAAGTCCACCAAGCTGCATATCGGTCAGAAACTGGTCATCAGCAAAGGTACGGAAACCGTGGAAGCCGCGGAAGCGGTTACGGACGCCAAGAAATACAGGGTCAAACGTGGTGACAGCCCGTACACAATCGCCCAAAAGCACAAGATGAGCCTGCAGCAATTTCTCCGCATCAACAACCTTACGCCGCGAAGCAAGATATATCCGGGGCAAGTGGTCTTGGTCACTCCTAGCGGTGGAGAGGTGGCAAAAAGCAGTGTGGCTACCACTACTACCAAAGAGTACCGTGTCAGGCGTGGTGACAGCCCCGACAAGATTGCCCGTAAGCACAAGATGGGCCTGGAGCGATTTCTCCAGATCAACGACCTTACCCGGCGAAGCAAGATATACCCCGGTCAGGTTCTCCTGGTGGAAGTGAGGTAGACACAGCCCCCGTAGCTCAGGGAAGGATTCCTAAGCAAGAACCAGCCGTTTTCACAAGCTAATGATGTCAGTTAGTAAGCTGATGTCATTAGCTTTTTTTGTGCCCACTCCACCATCGACCATCCTCTCAACCTCCCCCACCCCGCAAAATACAGTCTTTCTTCCCGAAAAATAGGGTCTTGACCCCATTGTCGACTCATAAGGAATGCACTATGTATGGCCGACACAATAGTGAACATCATTTTCACAAAGGAGGACACGCTATGAAAAAGAAGTTTTGGAAAGGGTTGTTTAGTCTATTTACCATTATCTTGCTAATCGGATGTGCTAGCCAAAAACCCCAGGTCCCTTTCAAGGCTGAAGTATTACCAGGTGATCAGTATAGTCAGAAGGTGGACAATTTCATGGTTATCCTGGATAAGTCCAAGTCCATGGGGGAGCTTTATGAGGGCCAGAGCAAGTTGACCTATGCCACAGAAATTGTGAGCCGCATGAATCAGACAATTCCGGATCTGCAGATTAACGGGGGCCTTGTGGACTTTCCCCTTGGCGTGTTTTCGAGCGTCAAGGACAAGCGGGTTTACGACCTGGCTCCATACTCCGAGGCAGAATTTGAAGATGCTCTGAAAAAGCTCAAACCCGCTGCCGGGAATAGCCCTATGGCTGCCGCTATAGACGCTGCCGGAGCCGACTTGAAATCGAGCCAGGGGGACATAGCACTCATTATTTTGAGTGATGGGAAAGTCAATGCCAAAGCCTCTGCAGCGGCTGCACGAAACCTAAAGAGTCAGTTCGGTGACAGGCTTTGCATACATACCATATTAGTGGGTGATTCTTCCAAAGGCAAGGAAGTCATGGAGGAGGTTTCCCGGGCTGGTGAGTGCGGAGTTCGGGTAAATGCCGATGATATTGCTTCTGCTGGGGCAATGGCCGGTTTTGTGGAAAAGGTCTTTTTGGAAGAGGTCATGGACAGTGACGGAGATGGGGTTCTCGATGATTTGGACAAATGCCCGAACACCCCTAGAGGCGTTAAGGTTGATGCCAACGGCTGTCCGCTGGACGCAGATGGAGACGGTGTTCCTGACTACCTGGATAAGTGTCCCAACACTCCGAAGGGCGTGAAAGTTGACCAAGAGGGATGCCCCCTGGATAGTGACGGAGACGGTGTTCCTGACCACCTTGACGAATGTCCTGATACGCCTAAGGGAGCGACAGTCAACAGTGTGGGATGCTGGGCCCTGAAAGGCGTGGTACTGTTTGATTTCAACAAGTGGGATGTCAAATCTGAGGCCCATGGACTTCTCGATGAAGTCGTGGCCATACTGAAGAAGAACCCTGAGATAAAGGGTGTGATCGCAGGCCACACAGACAGTATAGGCCCCGAGGAATACAACCAGGGTCTTTCTGAAAAACGCGCCCAGGCAGTCGAGAAGTACATCGAGGAACACGGCATCGACAGAGACCGGTTCACAGTTAAAGGATACGGCGAGTCCAAACCAATAGCTTCAAATGACACCGAAGAAGGCCGACGAGAAAACCGGAGGGTGGAATTGAAGCG
>JAFDFO010000105.1 GCA_019309815.1 Deltaproteobacteria bacterium | reverse complement strand
TAGCATTTCACTCGAACCCTTGAATCCTGGACCCCTTGACCCCTCTGGGATAACGCCTGTTCAATTGGGGATAACCCATCTATTTGGCCTCAATTAACTACAACTAATCGGGAGTTGATCCACAAAAAGAAGTGTGGCTTGAAGAGGTGTGATGTGGAGATAAATGAGAAATTTCTGGCTCCGTGCGGTCTGTACTGTGGCGTGTGCGCGGTATATTATGCCACAAGAGACAACAACCGGAAATTCAAGGAACGCCTTGTGGGCGTATACAAAGGCAGGCTTCCCGGGAGTGAAGGTCTGTGTGTGGAAGATATTCACTGTGAGGGATGTCTGTCCAAGAGACCGTTTGGGTTCTGCAAAGAATGCGTCATAAGGGATTGCAACCAAAAGAAGGGATTCGCGGGCTGTCATGAATGTAATGACTTTCCCTGCTCCTTCATTGAGGACTTCCCGATGCCAGTGGGGAAGAAGGTTATTATGAGAGCAATCCCCTGCTGGCGGGAATGGGGGACGGAGAAGTGGGTTCAGGAGGAAGAAGCCCGCTACATTTGTCCTGAATGCGGCCACAAGCTGTTCAGGGGGGCGAAGCGCTGCAACAAGTGCAAAACATCGGTTGACCTGGATTGATCCTGGTAACTATGGGGTCGAGTGACCTTTGTTCCCGCATCGCAAACAAAGACATTGCGGTCGAAATTCAAGAGGAGATAAATCATGGGCAAAGAACCATTCCTGAACGCACTGAAGGTGGCATTGACCAACGAGATGAGGGAAAGGGACTTCTATCTCAAGAATGCGGAAAGAACCAAGAACCCTTTAGGCAGGGCCATGTTTCAGCAGATCGCAGACGAGGAACTGGAACATTTTCAGAAGCTGAAGGAATTGCACGAGAAGTGGCAAGCAGAGGGAAAGTGGCCTGAAACAGTTCCCGTCGAGTTGAAGGGTAGCCTCGTAAAGGATGTTCTCAAAGATGCGCTGCGGAAGATCGATCAGGTAGTGCAAACCGACGAAGACGAGCTGAAGGCGATCCGGAAAGCGATGGACTTCGAAGCCAAGGGGGTGTCCTATTATACCAGACTCCGAGATGAGGCGACTGATACGAAGGTGAAGAGTTTCTTTGACCTCCTTGCCGCCATTGAGCACGAGCACTATCTTTCACTAAAGGAAACCGAAAAATACCTGAGCGATCCGGCTTCCTGGATAGCATCCTAGATATTTTGCACCAGGAACATTGCGTCTCTCGAAGACAGCCTCAACACCGCCGTCTTTTCTGTTTTTCACCCATCACTTGATATTGTGTGCTATGGCCTCGTCCCGGGTGTGTGCACGGAAGTAGACCCCTTGGACCATCCCCCGGACAATGACATGGGCCCTGACCACAGACATGATCTCCTTCCTCATGAACAGGGTCATATCCCCAATCCGGCCCATTTTCAATTGTCTTTTTGGATTGGCCGATTGTATGATATTCTGTCAGAGAACTGTCCGGGTTCAGATCCTTTGATTTGGTTACCTGTTCACGGCATCGTTATGGAACGCATACCGGAATTAGAAGTGATGAACGGGCCCGAGCACGTCCTGGCCTATGCTCAGGCAGACTTTGCCGAGCCTCACGATCGGTTTGTTTCCTTGTTTCAGGAGAAGTTTAAGGGCAAGAAGATCGACGGATATGTGGTGGACTTGGGCTGTGGGCCGGCAGACGTGACTATTCGGTTTTCGCTGGCTTATCCGGACTGCATCATACATGGGGTTGATGGTGCGGAGAACATGCTCAAGCACGGCCGGAAAGATATTGCTGATTTGGGTCTTGAATCTCGCATTACCCTTCATCACGGAAGACTTCCTCATGACAATCTTCCAAGAGCCTCTTATGAGGTGATCATTTCAAACAGTCTCTTGCACCACCTGCCTGATCCCATGGTTCTCTGGGATTGCATCAGATCATACGGTTCCCCGGGAGCCATTGTATACGTCATGGATCTTTTCCGTCCTGCGAGCCGGCATGTGGCGAAGAGACTGGTGGAGCAATATACAGGGGATGAACCGGCTATTCTGCAGGAAGATTTCCTTCGCTCCTTATGCGCGAGCTTTCTTTTGGAAGAAGTGCGGGGGCAATTGGAACAGGCCGATCTTGGACATCTATCCACCGAGACCGTTTCGGACCGACATCTGATTGTATATGGGAGACTTTAACGATCTGTACAGAAAGGAGATGGGTTGATGAAGAAATTTGTAGGGTATCTAAGTGCGGAACTCATTGGTGCGGATCCTGTCTCAAACCGTATCGCCATTTATGAAGACGACGAGGAGAATCTTAAACGTATCTTGCTTGGCTTTAAAGGCTTCATAGAGGGTCTCATCGGTAAAGACAAGGTGAGGGTCTCATATCAGGTTGTTCCCAACCGCGATGTAGTTAACAAGCTGACCTAACGGAGTGAAACCCTAATGGGGATTACGCGACGGGATTTTGTAAAGAGTTCAATCATCGTTGCCGGGTCGCTTTTCTTCCCTCACAGGCTACTCTGTTCTGCGAAAGAAACCGCGCAGAAATGCTACCCTGCATACAGAAAACTGGAGCAGGAGGGCAAGTTTGCCAGTCGAATTGAGGAGGCTTATTCGATTTTTGAGGAATGCCGGCTCTGCCCCCGACAGTGTGGTGTGAATCGGCTAATGGGGGAACAGGGGTTCTGCCGTGCCGCAGCCAAAGTCACGGTCTATTCTTCCCACCCCCATTTTGGTGAAGAGATATCCCTGACAGGGAGGAAAGGGTCCGGGACTATTTTCTTCTCCAACTGCAATCTTCGATGTGTCTTCTGTCAAAACTGGCCCATCGCTCACAAGGGATACGGCGATGAAGTTCCAGACGAAGACCTGGCAGGCATGATGCTCCACCTGCAGAAGATAGGCTGCCACAATATCAATCTGGTCACACCGACCCACGTTATGCCTAATATTCTAAATGCTACAAGAATTGCTCTCAAGAAAGGGCTGCGTCTCCCCCTGGTGTACAACACGAGCGGTTATGAGCGTTTTGAGATCGTAAAGCTCCTTGACGGCATCGTGGACATTTACTTGCCGGACATGAAATTCATGGACGCGGATCATGCAAATAAATACTTGGACGGCGCGTCAGACTACCCTGCTGTTGCAGGGAAGGCGATCATGGAGATGCATCAACAAGTCGGCGCGCACACTGTTGGGAGTCAGGGAATCGCTACACGAGGTCTCATGATCAGACACCTGGTCATGCCCAACCGGGTTTCCGGGACAGAGAAGTTTGTCCGGTGGGTTGCAGGGAACCTGCCAAAATCGACTTATGTAAACATCATGCATCAATACCGCGTAGAGTACAAAGCCTTCGAGTACCCGAAGATCTGGCGCAGGATCACGGTGCAGGAATACTTGGAGACAATGAGGTGGGCTGATGAATACGGGCTGACTAATCTTGATCCCAGGTCCCAGGATATGAGAGAGCTGTACGAAAAGTCTGAAGGAGAAACAAGCTAGAAGATCATGCAACATATGAGATCGAGTTTTGCAGTAATTTTGTCCTTTGCAGCTATCGTCTGCATGTCTCCAGCAAGCGCATGGTCACGTGTCATCGTAGATGACATGGTTGTCGTGAAAGGGCAGAAGGTGATGCTAATGGCGGAGACAAAGGGAAAGGTCTTTAGCAAAGGTGGTGAGCTTGTTGAGTTTTTTGTTGATGGGAAATCGATTGGCAAGAACCTTTCCGGGGGCGACGGTGTTGCTTACAAAGCATTTACTCCTGAAAGGACCGGTCTGCACAAAATAAGGGTGACTTCGGACGAGGGCGAAGACACAGGATTGCTACTCTCTTTGAGAAAAGGATCAGGCATTGTCTTTGTTGATGTTGAGGGATGTCTCTTAGAAACATTGTTTTCGAGGAAGGCGAGGGAGGGGAGTCAAGAGGCCGTGAAAGAAATCAACCAAAGATCTCCTGTTGTGTTTCTACAAAGAGGCTTGTTTGGTGTTGATTTCACACAGGAATGGCTGAGAGAAAACGAGTTCGTGGAATTGCCCGTTGTTTCCTGGAGAAAAGGAGCCATATTCGACGAGGTTGCCGAAGAGGGGCTCGAGGTCAAGGCCGTCATCGGAGCTCCAAAGGTGATCGAATCGGCTATGGAACACGCACCGCTATCTTTCAGCTTCGAGCAAGTAGAAGGTGCAGAGTGGGTTGGTAGTTGGGGGGAGATTGGCAAGAAGCTCAAATAGAAGCCATCACAAAAACCCGTCTAAGGTCCGATGGCGGTGTTACAGGTCGGCTCAAAATTTTTGGGCTCATCCCGCTTACAGCGGGACTCCACTTTTTCGCTTGTCGCGCCATAGCTCTTGGAGCGACGGCGGACCGACCTGTGCCCCCGACGGCAAGCTCAGGATTTTCAACTTGCCATCGGACCTGATCCGAATTCTTGAGACGGCTTCTACTACATAAAGGGTGGGGATGTGATGGACATTCTGGAATACATAGAACAGGAATGGATACCTACACTCGGGTGCACTGAACCCGCTTCCATTGCCTACGCCGGCATAACAGCTTCCAAGCAGATATCCGATCAGGCCAGCAATGTCACTTTGACTGTAGATCCCAAAATGTACAAGAACTGTCATGCAGTAGGGATCCCACATAGCGGCCACAAGGTCGGCATAAAGTGGGCAGCGGCCATTGGTTGCTTCCTCAGAAACACTGAGTCGAAACTGGAATGCTTTCGAGAAATAGACGAGGAAGTCCTGGAGAAGGCGTCAGAACTTATCAATGCAGACAAGATTAAGATAAAAATAGACAGGACCAAAGACAACCTCTTCATTGATCTTGAAGTGACTGACGGTAAGGACACCGGGCGGTGCATCATTCAAGGGACCCACACGAACATTACGCGGATCAGCAAAAACGGACAAGCCGTATTCGAATCCAAGGCAGGCCTTGAGGCTCAGACAGAGACTTCAGCAAGGCGTTGGGCTGCTTCTCTATCCGCTCCTGAAATCCTGGAAGTAGCGAGAGACCTGAACCAAGAGGCAAGATCAAAGGTGCGGAACGGCTCAGAACTGAATTTGAAGATTGCTGTGCATGGCCTCGCCCTTTTTCCTGAGTCGTTTGTCAAGATGACCGAGGCCGATATCATGACCAGGGCCGCTGGCCTCGTCTGTGCGGGCGTGTATGCCCGAATGTGGGGAGAAGACTTCACCGTCATGTCGGTGGCTGGTTCCGGAAACAAAGGAATCGTTTGTTCCGTTCCTCTAACGGTCCTTGAGGAGGAAAGGAATGTGGGCGCGAAAAAAGTGGAGGAAGCCCTTGTTCTGTCGATGCTCTTTACTTCCAAGACGACCGAAGAACTTGGTACGTTGTCTGCAGTCTGTGGATGTGCGAATGCTGCGGGAATCGGATTGGCGTGCGGCCTGGTCTACCTGCAAGATGGAGGCGATAGAGAGATATCCTTTGCTATAAACAACATGGTTGGAAACGTCACCGGTATGATCTGTGACGGCGCCAAGATCGGCTGCGCACTCAAGACGATGACTTCTGTGGATGCTGCCTTCAGAGCGTGCGCTTTGGCCATGAGTGGGATTGGCATACCCTTCAGCGATGGCATTGTCGGCCACACCGGCAGCGAGTCGCTTGCCAACCTGGGGAAAATTGCCAAAGATGGAATGACTCATACCGATGACGTGATCCTCCGGATCATGGAGGAGAAGCTTTAGCTACCTATGCTCACAAAGACATTCACCTGTGAACGATGCGGAAATTGCTGTCTCCATGGTGCATTTAGTGAAGTGGGAGAAGAAGACGTTGTCTTATGGACAGATAGCGGGAGGACCGACATCCTGGAATGGGTCCATTTCAGACCGATCGGCGACGGGGATTACGCCTATGAGGTCTGGGTCGATCCAAAAACCAAACAGGAAGTCGAGCAGTGCCCGTGGTTGGAAAAGCTGTCAGATGCGGGTGCGTACATGTGTCAGATCCATGATCTGAAACCGAGCATTTGCAGGCATTTTCCGGCATCGAGAAAACATGCGGAAGAGATAGGGTGCCTCGGGTTAGAAGGCACGGGGACTGAGGAGAAGCATGGCTAATGAGGAAATCCGGCACTGTTGAGTTGGATGGCATAGGAAGCGTGCTATTTGAAAAAAGTAAACGAGCAAAACATCTGAATATTTCCGTAAGGCCGCTCAGAGGGGTCAGGGTAGCCGTTCCATATGGCACAACCTTCGAACAAGCTGAGGAATTTGTTCACTCTCGCACGGCCTGGATACAAAAGCATCTGGGTGAGGTAAAGGAGATAGAAGAAGCCTATAAGGCAATGTCAGAGAGCGAGGATGAGATCAATCGGGTTGAGGCACGAAGAGTGCTTGTTAACCGATTGGAGCGACTATCAGAGCAACATGGTTTTTGTTACAATAAGGTGTCTATTCGAAATCAAAAGACCAGGTGGGGGAGCTGCTCAGCCAACGATGACATCAGCCTGAACATGAAATTGCTCAAACTGCCACAGGAGCTGATCGATTACGTTATTTTACACGAGCTTGTACACACCCGAATCAAGAATCACACGAAAGCCTTTTGGAGGGAATTGGACAGAATCATCGGCGATGCTAAGGCGCTTGATGCCAGACTCAATGACTATAGAATGGCGCTGGGGATATGAGGGGTGGGAGAGTCATTCGCGGGGTTCAACCAAAAACCGGGAGCGCTTCACATACACTTAAAGCACGGCGAGTAGCCAAGCACAGTTCAAGCTAAACATTAAGTTGTGGAGTGTCGTGTGACGTGTGATTTGCGCTATGGACACGGAACCTTCCCGGCATTCTGCGGCCATGGCCGGATACCCCATGTTGCCTGGTTGGAGGAAGTAAAATGACGGCCACGGATCTATCGAACGCGCCGGACTGGTTCGGCCCGTATTTGTTCCCGCCACTGTTCATCTTGTTGTGGATTGGTGCGTGTCATTTGGTTGCCTTTCGCGGGGGCTGGAAAGAGCTGGCATCCGTTTATACTTCTACCCCGGGTTTTATTGGTACACGCTATCATTTTCAAAGTGGCAGAATGTGCGGCGGGATGAATTACAACAATATGCTTACGGTTGGCACGGATGTGTATGCTCTTTATCTCTCGGTCTTT
>JAFDFO010000104.1 GCA_019309815.1 Deltaproteobacteria bacterium | reverse complement strand
AGTCGGAAGGGAGAAATCTTGGTCTTACTGCGGATTGTCGCCCCACAAAGATTTCTCCCTGGCCCAGACCTAGATTACTGGCCTCGCAGCCTATCCTAACTGAAGCGCCCCTGGCCCAGACCTGGATTAACAGCTTAATACCTTACAACACGCTGAAGCGCCAGGGCGGGCAGGGCGGGCGCTTCGCTCGAAATGACAATATTCGGACATTAGACGAAAGCTTCAGCCAAGGCGGAAGCGATGTAGGGGCGGGGTTTATCCCCGCCCGCTGTCATTTCGACCGCAGGGAGAAATCTTGTCGCCTGTCCAGACTATCATGAATAAGATTTCTCGCTCCGCTCGAAATGACAACATGGAGATAGGAGCAGCCGGAGCCCACCCGAGATATTGTGCCTCTAGCCGGCTTGCGAACAAGAAGAATGAACGACTACGTGTTTGAGTTACTAAGGAGAGCATTTTGTTGTTTGCATCTCAATAGGCTCTTCGAAAAAAATCCCCCTCAATCCCCCTTTACAAAAGGGGGACTTTGGAGGGAAACCCCCTTATGAAAGGGCACTCCAAAGAATCCCCCCTTTTTAAAGGGGGGCCAGGGGGGATTTTAGATTGCACCCAATATTATGCTCCCCGTAGTATTCATATCTTGGCATGTTGTTTGCATCTCGCCATACAAACTCAAACAACGGCGCTTGGTGCCTGTTTCGTTTTGGCAGATGCAGCAGCTCAACCAAACCAAACTACCGAGGGAATAACTGGATTGTGAGGTTTTCAAGGTTCGTTGTCAACTCCAGGCAATCACTATCAGGGTCAACATATTGTGTACCCTCTCCGGGGCACCTACAATATATGATAATTTATTATAATTTATACATAAATTAATATAATTTACTTGACATGTCCTTGAATGTTTGTATAATAGCTACGGTCAACTTAATTGTCGACCAGGCATCTTTGGAACAAGACTACCGCGGAAACTGCAAAACGTAATTGATTGCTAACGAGCACGGTTATATGTTATGAGAAAAAATGCCCTGAGAGAAATTCGCGAGTCGTTTCTGATGAGCAAGGCGGAGCTGGCCAGAAAGGCCGGCGTGTCCCCTATCACCATTGACCGGATAGAAAAGGGGATGGATTGCCGCATGGAAACCAAGCGTAAGATCCTTTTAGCGCTTGGCTACAAGCTCTCCGAAAAAGGCAAAGTTTTCATCAATTAAGGAAGCGACATGATCTTCGCCAAGAAGGACCATCTCATCGGCCTGGACATTGGCTCCCGAACCATCAAGTTGTGTGAGCTCCTTCCCACCAAAAAAGGGCGTATCCTCCAGACATTTGGCATGATCGACCTGCCTCAGAACGCTATTGTGGAAGGTCGTGTCAAAGAACCCACCGTCGTAGCCGATGCCATCAAGGGTCTCGTGGCAGACCTCAACGTCAGCGAACAGAATGTGGCCACCTCTGTTGCAGGTTATTCCGTAATTATTAAAAGGATAACCGTAGGAAAAATGACAGAGGAGGAGTTGCTGGAAAACATTCATCATGAGGCCGAGCAGTATATTCCTTTCGACTTGGACGATGTGAACATCGACTTCCACGTTATCGGAGAGAACGAACTGAATCCGAATCAAATGAACGTCATGCTCGTGGCTGCCAAGAAAGAGATCATCAATGAGTACGTCGATCTTCTTGATATGGCAGAGCTGAACCCCGTCGTGATCGACATCGATGTGTTTGCCCTGGAAAAGGTCTTTGAAGACAATTACTTGAACGTAGAAGGAACGGTTGGCTTGATCGATATTGGGGCCAACAAGATGAATCTCAACATCGTAAAGGGGTACATGTCCAATTTCACAAGAGATGTGAATATCGGGGGCGAGCAAATTACCCGCGAGATTGCCTCCCGATTTGAGTGTTCCTTTGAAGAAGCTGAGGCTGTCAAGGTGGGCAAGGACACGGAGAAGGCCCCGGAGGAAGAGGTTAATGAGATTATTCATTCTGTCATCTCCGGCTGGGGCGCTGAGATCAGGCGGGCTATCGATTTCTACTATTCCACGGGCTCTGATGAGGATATTGGGCGGATTGTTTTGAGCGGCGGGGCTTCTCAGACAGCGGGATTTTCCGAACTTCTTTCAGCAGAAACCTCCATTGATGTGCAGATGTCTAACCCCTTCGTCAGCGTCCAAATGGACGAGAGACGATTCGACATGGATTACCTTCAGAGTATTGCTCCTCAAGCGGCCATTTGCATGGGCCTGGCATCCAGAAGGGTAGCTGACAAATGATCCGCATCAATCTCTTGCCGGTTCGAGCCGCCCGAAAAAAGGAAAATATTCGACGCCAGGTATCCGTTTTTCTCCTGACCGTTTTTTTTGGTATTTGTGTCATGGCCTATCTGGCGTTTAACTTGACCCTAAGTATTTCCGGAACGAAAGACGACATAGAAGTGGCTCAGAAGAAATTAGCCGAGCTTGAGGTGATTAGCAGACAGATCCGGGAGCTCAAAGACAAGCTCGAAACACTCGAAGCCAAGATGGATGTCATACAGACGCTCGAGTCAAACCGCACCGGAGCGGTTAGGGTCATGGATATCCTGACGAGCCTCGTAATCCGACAAAAGATGTGGCTGTCGAGTCTGACCGAAACAAGTGGCCGGATGGTTCTTCAGGGAATGGCTGTTGACAACAAGACTGTTGCTGATTTCATGACGCGTCTTCAGCGATCGCCATTTTTCGACCAGGTCGTACTTGTGACCTCGAAGCTGACGCCGATGGGCCCGGACAATAAGTTCATGGCATTCAACATAACCTGCCAGGCCCTTGCTTTACAACCTCCAGTAGCCCAGGTGCAGTAGAGACAGACATGGCAAAGCTCTCACTTTCATCGCTTCCGTTTGAAAAAGTTGCAGCGATAGGTCGCTTGCAACGGATCTTGATCTGTGTAGCCCTCTTTCTGGTTCTGGGTGGCAGCTTCTACATGTTCTTCTACAAACCAAAATCAGAGGAGTTGAATAAACTGACGGATGAGTACGAAGTGATTGAAACCAAGCTCTTTACAGCCAGAGCAGCTGCAAAAGACCTTGAAGGGTTCCAGAAGAAGTACGAAGACGCCCAGATGAAATTCAAACTGGCCCTACGGCTTTTGCCGGAGAAACAGGAGATTCCGAGTCTCCTGGAGGGGGTCGCAAAGTCAGGCAAGGATTCCGGGCTTGAATTCCAGTTCTTCCAACCCGGTCACGAGGTGCAAAAGGGTTTCTACGCCGAGATTCCAGTGAATCTTCGGATATCAGGTGGATATCACAATATCGCCCTGTTTTTTGACAGAATCGCAAAACTGCCACGAATCGTTAACGTGTTGAACATCGCTATGCAAGCTCCCGCGGCAACCCCAGGCATCCTGAGTGTCTCATGCACAGCCGTGACATACAGATTCCTGGAGGCCGCACCGGCACCGCCACAGTAAGAGGGGCGCAGTAAGAGGGGCGCACGGTAGGTAAAGAAGAGAAAAGGCTGATATGACCATGCCATTGATTCCTCGTAACCTTCTCCTTGGTTTGAGCCTCATTGCCCTTGTGGCAGGGGGGTGCAAAGAACGCCAGGAACCCGTGCCACCCCAAAAACCTGCGGTGGTTCGAAAAAAGATTGAGGCAACCCGACCTCCCGCTGTCGAGCCGGCGAAGCCCGGCGACCAGGAAGAAGCCGTACCTGTCATTGCAGAAGGGCCGCCGGAGGTTGACGTCCCTGAGCAGCCCCCCCTTGAAGTAGCCGAAGTGGAACCCTCCGCCGAAGAACCCGCTGCCCCGGAAGTTGCAGCGGAAGTTGCAGCGGAAGCCGCCCCGGAAGTCACAGTGGACATGGAGGAGGTTGCTGCAGAGCCGGAGGAGCAACTAGCCTATACGTATGATCCACAGGGGAAAATCGACCCCTTTCGGTCCGTTTTTGTGACCCAGCCGCGACAGGCCATGAGGGCGTCAAGTAAGGCCCGAGAGCGAAAGATGCCCCTTACGCCACTGCAGAAGTTAGGTGTAAGCCAGCTAAAAGTCGTGGGTATCATCATCAGTCCTACCGGAAACAAAGCCCTGGTGGAAGACCCTTCGGGCAAAGGATATGTCATTACCATAGGAACATATGTTGGTTCCAATTTTGGACGAGTGACAAGGATATTAAAGGATAGAATCATTGTCGAGGAGGAGGTTGAAGACTTCTTTACCGGTAAAATGAAACTTCAACCAATAGAGTTAAGACTCCAGAAAAAATTTGGGGAAGTATAAAATGAACTGCTCACTAGGAAGTCTTTTTCGTACCCATTGGCTCTCGTCGTTCTTGATACTCCTCTTGATTGCCGCAGGGTGTGCAGGCAAAGCAGCGACCAAGCCTGAAGCGGTTGAAGGAGAACCAACCGCCTCGGCTAGCGTGATTGAGGAAATCACGGTCACTGAGGAAGAAGATGCAGTTGTTGTTGTCGTAAAAGGCAACCAGCCGCTGACCTATTCCGCCATAAAGCACCAGGTTCCCCTTGGGGTAGTCCTCTATTTCCCGAACACCTTGTTGGAGGGCGTTGAGGAGAGCCTGAGCCCGGAGAGCTCGCTGATCGAGAACATTGTAATCAGCCAACCCGAAGAGCAAGACGGATTGTCGAGGATCCAGATCAACCTGACTGATGATGTTCCCTATCAAGTGAATCAGGAGGAAAACCAGATTTACGTTCAGTTTGTGACGTCCCCGGCAGAGCAGGTCATGGGTGAAGAAGCAGCGGCTGGAGCCGCTACAGAGACTGCAGAGGCAACCGGCATGGAAGCCACAGTAGTGCCGGTAGGGGCTGAAGCGGCTGGAGAGCTGACGTGGGTGAACCGTATCAACTTCCTCATGATGGAACAAGGCAAGTCACGGGTCATCGTGAGAACCAGCAGCCCTGTCCAATACGAAACAGAGAGGCCCTCGCCGAATCGTGTCCTTTTGAAACTCTACAATGTAAAGATACCTACGTTTGAAAAACGCCCTCTGATTACCACCCGGTTCAACAGCGCCGTCGACCGCATCGTTCCGGTGCAGACGGACAAGATGGGGAACACTGCGATCATAGCCATGGAACTCCGCGAGGCTGTACCATACAGAGTGGAACAGCAAGAGAATGTCTTTTTCGTAGACTTTGAACCCTCTACCGTACCCCCTAGACCCTTGCCGGATGTAGACATGCCCCAGTGGCAACAGGTGATGACTGAGACCGAGGCAGCGCTGGCACCACCACCTGAAATCCCCGTCGAGGAGGTTGTTTCAACCGGGACGGGAGAGGTCTACACTGGTCAAAGGATATCGCTGGATTTTCAGGACGCCGATATTCGTAATGTTTTCCGCATTCTGAACGAAATAAGCGGGAAAAACTTCATCATAGGAAGCGATGTTCAAGGTAGGGTCACGCTAAAGCTTGACAATGTACCCTGGGACCAGGTTTTGGATCTGGTCACGCGGATGAACAGGTTGGGAATCGACGAGGAAGGGAATATCATACGTATTGCCCCGCTTGCCACTCTTGAAGCGGAAAAGAAGGCCGAAGAGAGTGCCAGGCAAGCCATGGAAGAGGTTGCGCCACTGGTCACGGAATACATTGCCATCAACTATAGTGACGCAATCGCCATGAAGACACACCTCGACGCGATTAAGACCGAACGCGGAAATGTTAGCCTGGATGAACGGACGAACATGATTATCATGACAGATGTCAACGAAGCCATCGGCCGTGCAAGAGACGTCGTCAAAAAACTGGACATCGTCACGCGCCAGGTTCTGATAGAGGCACGAATTGTCGAGGCAAAAACCAACTTTTCGCGCGAAATCGGTATCCAATGGGGATTCGATCAGATGACCACGCGCGGGGCGGATCAGTTGGGAGGCCCATATGGGTTCTCTGGTGGTGTGGGTGGTGACAGCAACTATGCTGTAAATTTACCCCCGGCAGCAGCAACAAGTGGCATAGATTTTGTATTCAGTAGATGGCCAGGTAGCGCCACCTCGTTGACCATCAACGCGTCACTGAAACTTGCAGAGGCAGAAGGAAAATTGAAGATCATATCGTCTCCCAAGATTCTCACCATGGATAACAAGGAGGCCACCATCAAACAGGGGACTTCGATCCCGTATCAGAAGGAGGAGGACAATACGGTGACCACGTCCTTTGTGGACGCCGTCTTGAGCCTGACGGTCACGCCCCACGTGACCATGGATAATCGCATTTCCATGAAAATCAATGCCACAAAGGATGCACCCGACTTCAGCCAGGCAGTGGACGGCCAGCCTGCTATCGATAAGAAAGAGGCCACCACGGAGCTTCTGGTCAACAATGGCGAGACCATCGTGATCGGCGGCATCATCACCGAGACAAAATCGGTAAGTGAATCTCGGGTGCCGGGGCTGGGAAAGATACCTGTTATCGGATACCTTTTTAAGAATACGAGTAGGAAAGTTGAGAGAACCGAGTTGCTCATCTTCGTAACCACGACAATCGTGGACATTGAGCAGGAGAACATATAGGAGAACAAACAATGAAAAAGGGACATTTTCGGTACGGGCTGGCGCTTGTCCTTATTGCCTGTCTGTTTGCTTTCCCTATTGGATGCGGATCACCGTCGGATAGAGTTGAAGACGGTGGAGGAGAACCAGAACCAACGCCGCCGATTGAGATACCCGACGTTGAAGAGCCAATCGAGAGTGAAGCTGACAGTGTTAATCTATCGGTCGATCCAACAACCATCAATGTCGAGGGAACTGCGACCGTCACTGCCACTGCGCGCGATTCAGACAACAACCCGGTAGAGGACGGGACAACCGTCGTATTTGTGGTGGAAAATCCGGCGTTTGGGACTGTTACTGAGAGTTCAACGACCAGTGCGGGAAGCGCAACAGCGACCTTCACGGCCGCCAATTCGCCCGGCACTGCAACGATCATTGGTGTTTCAGGCAGTGCAACTGGAAACGCTAGTGTTGACATTCTACAGGTGCCGGCAGCAGCCATACAATTCGTGTCCGCCAATCCTGACGTGATAGCCCTTGCAGGGACCGGTGGTGCTGAAATCTCGGAGCTCCAATTTCGTGTCCTTGACAGCAATAATAACCCGCTAGAGGGCATCAATGTCACCTTTACCATGGTTGGTCCAAACGGCGGG
>JAFDFO010000329.1 GCA_019309815.1 Deltaproteobacteria bacterium | reverse complement strand
TGTCGTTTCCATCCCCGCCCTGCATGCCTACAGCAACTGCCTTGGCCGTAGCCGGGTCTGCACTGGGTAAAGGCAGATCTACTGTAATCTCTCCCTTGAGAGTAGTCGCCGTAGCCGTGGCAATAACATCTCCCGTGTTTGTCAAATCATCATTTCCGCTCCCCCCATCAACGCCAACGGCCCCGGCGAACCCCTGGAATACACCCACGTCTAATGTCAGACCGGTGGCCCCGACGGAGATATCACCAACAGTGGTCACTGCGGTGGCGGTCACTTTGCCGGTGTTGTCTACCGTGTCGTCTCCGTCGTTGCCCTGGATGCCGGTGGCCTTTGCACCCTTTCCCTGTTCTTGATTATCGTCTGAGGACGATGTCTTAACCAGGCCGAAGGAGATTGCTGTAACATCGACTTCGCCGTTGTTGGTTATGGTGTCGTTTCCCCCACGGCCGTCGATTGCGGTTGATTCAGGGTGGGGATCAAAAACAGTGATTATAACTGCGCCAGTCTCGGTAACCGTGATAGTGTCATTGCCGTTTCCGGTAACTACGGGCTCATGCACGGTTTTGGTGATTATGATTACCTCATGAATGGGCCAGAAGGTGGGCCACCAGAAGTTCAGGAAATTCCAGGCCGACGCGGTCGTGGCAAACGCGACTATCAACAAAAGCGACATTGGTAATACCAATGCTTTTCTCATGGCAGAACTCCTTCACGTGAAACGAGCAGAGCGAAAGACAAAGAAGAAAGGAAAAAAAGGGGTTATTACCAACGGGCTCCGAACAGAACAAACGGTTACCCGTTGGGAGCCGGGCAGGCAAAATCCGGGGCTCATTAGTTTCCCGAAAAATCTACTTCACCCACCCTTATCCTTCCAAACACGAAACTCAAGGAATGTCAATACGAAGAAAGTGTGATTTTTTGGGTATTTTCGAGCTATTAGTAGACTTAACAGGCGAGAAAACCGGACCAGGCGTGATCATCCCTTCTGGCGTATCTGGGGTTTCTTTACGTAGATAGCTCTCAACTGGCTGGATTTACACGGATTATTGAATAAGGCTGAATGCGAGATGCTGTGGGCGTTTTCCCAAGCTTTTTTGAAGTTCGTCAAGGACGTAGATGGGTTGATGGGCTGGGATTAGAGTGGAGGTCCGCCAGAAAGACGGCGGGTAAACCCGCCGAAGGCGGTCCGTCCATTCAACAGATTGCACTCTTTTCTATTGAATTCACTGCTTGTTTTCGATAAAAGTTGGATGTCCTGCCATTTCATGGACTTATTAGAACCTGATCTCAAAAATGCGAATCAGGTTTCGGAGCCCCGACTGCTGAATTCGCCAGGAGTATTGGAGTAGCCGCTCTTTGAGGCTTGCCAGCGGGACCCTTAAGTCTTAAATGTGTTTTTGAGATAGCTTCTAGTATAGTAAGGTGCTTCAAACATCTTGCGCCAACACAGAAACCATGCTTTCCTTGAATACCAGATTGTAAGGAGGGAAAAAGCCGGTATGACAGAAGAGAGAAGGAAAAATCCTCGAATAGAGCTCCGCTTCAAAATAACAATAAATATAAGACACAAGGGTATACACGAGGTGAAAGACCTAAGCGTGGGCGGGTTGTTTATCCGGGCAACAGACCCTTCTTTGTTTCGAGAAGGAGATGAAATCGAACTTGTCATCCAACTTCCGGTAGAGAACAGTCCCACTATTCTGAACGCCCGGGTTTGCCATGCCGGAGAAAACGGTATTGGCGTGGAGTTCTTTGACGTGAAGCCTGAGGATCAAAAAGCCTTGGAGTATTGTTTCAGCCTTGCTTTCCTTGTTTCCCCCTTTCCATACCTTATTGAAAAGGGGCAAGCGGCCGGTATGGGCTCGGAGAAGAGAAGAAACCCGCGAATAGATATCCACTTACCAGTAGAGATGACGATGCAACAGGAAGAACCACAAATGGTAAAAGACCTGAGCGTGGGCGGGTTGTTCATCGAGACAACAAACCCTTCTGAATTTCGAGTAGGAGATAAAATCGAACTTGTCATGCGGGAGCCGGCAGACAGCAGGCTTATGCGTCTGAACGCCCAGGTTGCGCATGTCGGCAAAAACGGTATTGGCGTGGAGTTCTTTAACGTGACGGCTGAGGACCAAAAAGCCTTGAAGACATGCTTCGACCTTTTTCGGTATACTTGGCCAAAGATCGATAGCTGATAAAGAGGTTTTGGTTACCCTGTTTCGTTGAGATTTTTGCGGGCGAGTCGGAACTACTTCATCCGGTGTGATTTCCTCTGCTTCTTCGGCAGCTCGTTTCTCTGCTTTTATTTTCAGGGCGAGTGCCTCTCCAACTGCTTGTCTTGCGGGTCAGGCTGTTCCTTACTTATACTGTTGTGCGATTATCTCCTCCAGGGCCTTATTGGCAGCGGCTTGGACCTTCTTATGATACGGCT
>JAFDFO010000328.1 GCA_019309815.1 Deltaproteobacteria bacterium | reverse complement strand
AAGCTTAGGGCGCAGTTCGAGGTGTAGGATAGGTTCTCAGTGCGGACTGATGAACGCCTTGCATTTTATAACCCATTTAACTAACATTAATTTGTGTACATTTTCTGCCAGCCGTCCAGATGGTCTTTCCCATCCAGTCAGCCCCACCAGCCGACAGTTGGTATCCGCCGATGGGTCCACAGGCCCTTGAGAGGATAGCATGGAAGACCTCCGTATTGCCGCTGTAGTCATGCGATCGGTGTTGGGGGAGACATCGGACAACCTGAATCGCACCGAAGCTTGGGTCCGAAAGGCTGCATCAGAAGGGGCAGGCCTGGTCTGTTTCCCCGAGTTGAACCTGACGGGATACAGCGTGCGCGAGGTCGCTCGTTCGGTGGCAGAACCTATTCCAGGCCCCCTTAGTGAGGCAGTGGTTCAAATGGCTCATGACAGCGGGGTGCTCATCCTGGCAGGTCTGGTTGAAAAGGGCGCGGATGGAGGAATATTTGCGAGCCAACTGGTTGCGGGTCCACAGGGTCTTCAGGGCGTCTATCGAAAATGTCACCTCAGCCCGTTTGAACAAACGCTCTATTCTTCCGGGAACGCTCTCCCTGTGTTCAATTCCAGGGACGCAACCTTCGGTATAGAGCTGTGCTATGACACCCACTTCCCGGAGTTGAGTACTCTTTTGACCCTCAAAGGGGCAGAAATCCTGTTCTGTCTCCATGCTTCCCCACGTGGCACCCCCGAGGAGAAACAACGCAGCTGGATGCGACACCTCACTGCCAGGGCATACGACAACGGTGTTTTTGTGGTGGCATGTAATCAGACAGGTGACAACAATGATGGACTGGAGTTTCCAGGCTTGGCGTTCGCATTGAACCCCTCGGGAGAAGTGATTGATGAAGACATAAGTGGAGAGGAGGGGATTCTTATTGCGGATCTCACCGCAGCTCAACTGGCCCATGTTCGGGAGAACAGGATGCGGTTCTTCTTACCCAATCGACGTCCCAATTTATACGAGGGCTTAACCGGCAAGGGGCCTGCCTAAGAGGTCGACGACGCCTTCAAAGATTGGGTCAAGAAAAGTGACCGATTTGCTTGACGTAGAGCCTACGATATGTTATCGGCAACACGTGGAATGGTTTCATTTGTTTTTGAGCTTCACACCTTCGGGTGGGGCAAAGCAGTGGTTTGGGATAGGAATTTTGCAGATTCTAGGAAGATGCCGGCAGGGTTCGCAGACCTTGTTGGCTTTTTTTTTCTGTCAGCTCCATATCCCAGCTCCAGCTAATATGTTCTGAAAGGGGGGATATGGTTATGGCAGAAGGCGTGGTAAAGTGGTTTAACGAGAAGAAGGGCTATGGTTTCATCAGCATGGACGAAGGTCAGGATGTCTTTGTTCACTACAGCTCAATTCTCGGAAGCGGTTTCAAATCTTTGTACGAGGGCCAGCGCGTTCGATTTGAGGTCGAGCAGGGAGACAAGGGGCCTCAGGCAGTGAATGTTGAAACCACGTAGGATGAAAGGTTACAGCTTATTGCCAGGAAATCTTTTGGCCGAATCTTGAGGCCTGCCGCCGTCCAGAAAAGAACAAGACCAGGATTACGGTGACGTAGGCAACAAACCGCTAAATCAAGAATTGAATCGAGAACCCCGTCTCCTTGATGACGGGGTTTCTTGATTTTTGTGGCCCCGTTATTTTGGATTTAAGAAGTTTTGTGTCACCGTTCGCAGGGCTTGCTGTTAAGGGATGGCATGATTAAGTGCAATTACACGCTGCCTGAAGTAGGGGAAGTTTCTCGCACGCACTGTATTCGCTGTGGGACCTGTTGTACGAAAGGGGGACCCACCCTGCATGACGAAGACGCCGTCCTGTTCTCTAACGGAGTCTTGAACAAGGCAGATGTCTACACCCTTAGAAAAGGCGAAGTCGTACGAAATATCGATGATACGCTAACGGTCATCGAGCAGGAAATGATCAAGATCAAGGGGCAGGGTGAGTCCTGGTCATGCATGTTTTACGATGATGACGAGAATGCATGCAAAATCTATCAGAACAGACCTGCAGAGTGCAGGGCATTACAGTGCTGGGCCCTAAAGGGTCTGAAGGAAGTCATGGCAAGACTGTGCCTTCAAAGGAAGGACCTTATCAACCCGGGTGATGGTGTTCTCAGAATCATTGAGGCCCATGAGGAGAAGTGCGGTTATGCAATGTTGGACCTGGCAGTAAGAAGGCTGGAGGGGGCAGACCCCGAAAAGGCAGTGGAAGACATACTCGACCTTCTGCGCTACGATGACCATCTGCGGCCCTTCTTGGCAGAGAAGCTCAAGATGGATCCAGACGTGATGGATTTCTTTTTCGGCAGGCCCTTGAAGACCACCATCCGCATGCATGGCCTTTGTGTCAAAGAGGAGGGCGATGGCTTTCTTCTGACCAAAGCATAGACTAG
>JAFDFO010000103.1 GCA_019309815.1 Deltaproteobacteria bacterium | reverse complement strand
TCGCCATAGCTTTATGCGACGGCGGGTCTGCGTCTGCGTGCCGCGCCGTAGCCTTTGGCGAAGGCGGGTCTGCGTGGGCTTGCCGCGCCGTAGCTTTATGCGAAGGCGGGTCTGCGGCAAATACATAGTCTTCATTGTTCAGAAATAAATGTTATTGATCTTTGGCCCTTTCCCAATTATGATTTGGGGTTAGATGAGGCACGAGACATGCCTGCTGCAATATCTCTAATTGCCAAACTGCTCACAAGTTCTCTATCCACCTGCATCGCGACCGGGGGTTGCGTTTGACGATTTCCCCCTTCCTGACCGGTAAGGCCATTTCAAAAGAATGCTCTCTGTTTCGTTCCATCTCACCCAGACCCGAATCATTTGGCATGGGTTTTGCCTGAACACGGGTAGATTCTGTTAATATTTTGGGATCATCTCCCGATTAGTTGTAGTTAATTGGGGTAAAGGAAGTGTGTCATCTCCAATTGAGCAGGTGTGATCCCAAAGGGTTCAAGGGGTCGAGGGTCCAAGGATTCAAGTGAAAAGCAAGAAAATATTGAAGCTCCCTGCAGCAAGCTACAGGGAGTCTTCGAGTGTAAGGAAATATACCATTCTTGGATTCGCTCGCTATTGCAGTTCAAAGAAAGGAACCTAGATATCGAAAGAATGTTAACGGCGCTGATAAAGTCTTTAGAAAACAAACCCTTGAATCCTTGACCCCTTGAATCCTTGGACCCTCTTCTCCAACTAAATTGGAGAAGAACCATATTTGGATATATTGAATGAGAAACCCTACGAAACAGCCCGAGTCACGCCCAACGGCACACAATAGACAAAAAATTTGTTTAAGCTGTAAACCTGTGTTATATTGTCAAAAAGCTGACGTAACGCCAAGAAGGGCAGCATTCCAACGCACGCCTGACCGGCCGGGGAGATTGCATAAGACATGAAAACGATCCTAATAGTTGATCCTGACGGGAAATTCCAGCGCGTTGTAGTCGATGGCCTGAGAGCTTATGGATCGGTCACATCGAAAGACACCAAGGACCTTATTGTGAAGTCCGCTTCTGATGGCAAAGAGGCGGCAGGTGTCTTGAAAAGGTTCAAGATCGATCTTGTTGTAACCGATATCGAAGGGGCGGCTGTGGATGGGCTTGGACTAATAACTTACATGAGGCAGGGAAGTTACAAAGAAATTCCGGTTGTCGCTGTCACAGCCGATCCGTCCCCTGAGACGAAAAGTAAGATGGACCAACTGGGGGTTACACATTATGTGAAAAAGCCCTTTGTCCTTTTGGAGCTGATGGAAAGGATGCTGGATGCGTTGGATGAGAGTTCAGGACCCCTCATTAGCGACTTCACGGTTCCGAATTTCCTGCAGGCCCTTAAAATGGAAAAAAAGACCTGCACTTTGGAGGTCACTTCCGAGGGGCATGTCGGATACATGCATCTGCAGGACGGGGAGTTGATCGATGCCGGGACCGACGAGTTGACAGGCGATAGTGCTGCCGTCGAAATCTTCGGGTGGGAGAACACAGACTTAAACATTGAAGAATTGTCCAGCGACCAAAAGAGAATCAAAACCCCCGTTATGCAACTTCTGATGCAGGCCTCTCGCGCCAGAGAGAAAAAGGCTGAGGCTGCCCGTACTCCTGACTCAATATTGGAAGAAATTGTGACGCTGGCTGACGGCGGTCACAAAGAGCAAGCAGTGAAAAAGCTGATGGCGTTTATAAAGGCCGATCCGAACAACTACGAGGGTTGGCTGTGGCACTCACGCATCACCGACAGAATGGAATGGGTGGAGAAGTCCCTGAACAATGCGAAGAAGATTGCTCCTGATGATCCCGAGGTCCTGAAGGAGGTCGAAAAGTTCGAGCTTGCCAAGGAAGAGCTTAAAGAAGATAAGTTTTTGCGCTGTCCATTTTGCTGGGCAGTGTTGAATCCGGAGGTTCTTGAATGTCCATCCTGCCGAGCATACCTGTTTGTCGATGGAAACTTTTTGACTCACACGGAACCTGAAGACCCGAAGATACTGCGGGAGGCAGTCGACAGATACACGAAGGTCGTGAACAGGGAAGAGAGCCCTAGTGCTTACTACTATTTGGGCATGGCCTATCTCAACCTTGGGCAGTGGGAAAAAGGAATAGACCAGTTGAACAATACCGCCCAAGCGTTCCCTGAGCTGGGGCTCTATGCCGACCAATTGCAGACGTTAATGGATCTTCTCATCTCCAGCAAAGACTTTTTTGCTCAGCAGGCCGTGCAGAAAAAAATCGGATCGGATCTTCCGCCAGAATCAGAGGCGGAGGCCGGGCGCAAGAAGATTCTCGTCGCGGAAAGCAACCGCGGGATACGAAAGGTGATATCTATTATGTTATCCAAACGAGGATACGAAGTTCTGGAGGCAGAAGACGGCCTGGAGACGCTGAACCTCCTGGACAGGATAAAACCCCAATTGATTCTTATGGATATCGACCTGGCCAAAATAGACGCCCAAAGCGTGCTGTCTGTCATACGGGAAAATTCCGAGCACACGAAAACTCCCATTGTTGTGTTGACAAGCAAAAGCGGTCTTTTCAAGGGGGGCAAGCAGAAATTGATCGGCTCCACTGCAAACCTGCCAAAGCCATTTGATCTGTCGAAAATGCTTAAGACTATTGAGAGATATCTTTAATGGCGTTGCTGTTTAGGAACCCGTGCCGAAGGAAGATACGGCACATTACTGAAAACCTCAGGACCGGGATGCGCTAACCATGGACGAGAAGCCAACGGAAGAGAAACCAACGGAAGAGAAGTCATTCGATCTGGACGAAACTGCGGAATTACTCTTTCAACAGATCGAAGGGGTGGAGTTTAGAGAGCTGACAGCTCTGGGCAAGGCTTTGACTGAAGAGGAAAGGCAGCTAAATGTCTTCCGTAGCCATTTGGTAGACCTCGTCCACCTTTTAGGCAAATGCCTTGAAGATAGCGACCTAGTGAAAGATGCGGAGAGGGGAAAGAAATTCGTCACAGAGTTCCTGGGCGTCCTCCGTAAACTCAGTCAGATGCCGAATCACGACGGAAAAGTCCTAATACGTTTTCGGGGCCTCAAGTCCGGGCCTGACACCTTAGAAGAAACCGATTACGTTGTCCTGTTCAGCAACCTCGTCTTTGACATGGCTACTGCTGCTGCCATGGTTCAGCACCTTGACGAATATTCAACCGATTTTCAGAAACGGTTGAATAGGGGCTTTGAGGTGTTCTCTGAATACGGAGTCAATAACCTCTTTTTGGAGATCCCGGACGATGTCGCTGCCGCTTCAAAGGCTATGTGGATTTCGCTGTACACTCTGTCCCGCTGCAAGCAAGCTTTGAGCAAAGACGCTCCTGCCGCAGCTGATGATGCCGCCCCCGGGAAATCTTTTCCGTTGATCCATGACGAGCAGGGCCAGCCTGACATAAACCTGACCCTGCTGGGCAAAGTGAACAATCTGAAGACTGCAACAATGACAGCTTTGGTGACTAAGGTCGACACCTGGATGCAAGGACCGAATTACAAGGCATCGGACGAAGGGTATTCAAGCGTCTACAATGCCATTCTCGGTAACCAGAAGCTTCGGGAAAAGCTGAAGCCTCCTCCCTTGGAGGTGAACAACATCAAGTGGTTGATGGTGGACAACGAGTACGAGGTCGTTTCAAAGCGAAAGACCGACGTTGCCCGGTTGGTCATAGGCACGTACGGTGACTCCCCCCAAGAGACGGCCAAGATTATGGGAAGCGTGTACGGAGACGATTTTCAGGAGATCGATTCCCAGAACCTTGGGGAACGCCTTAGACTGGCTTCGAACCTCATGACTTCCATTGAGGAGAAGGACGCGGCCGAACCGGTCATGGAGGAAGTAGTTGAGAACGTTGAACAGCGTCTTGATCAAGTCCCTGACGACACTTATGACAGCCTGGAAGTCGACGGTGACGTAATCAAGGCCAAGCATCGTGGAAAATGGATGTCAATAGGGAAAATCCACGAAAAAGTGAAGGCGATGGTAGGCTTTTTCAAGGCACGGTCGGACGTCAAAAAGAAAATGGAGAACCTGGCCGAACGAGGCATAACCTTTGACGAGTCCGACTTCAAGGTCATTGCAAAGGACTTCGACATTTCTACGAATGAAGCAAGGAAGCTCATCGAGGCATTTCAGAACTGCTTTGACGAAGAAGCGACTTTTCTCAGGGACGCCTTTTCAAGAAACATCCCCCAATTTGCCAAATATAAAAAGAAAATCTTCGAGTTTTTATGGCACTACCTGAAACAGATGACGCGGCGTGAGGATCGGGTAGCCCTTCTGAATTCTCTCCAGATGTTGATCCCAAAATTAAAACAGCCCAAGACCATCCTCAAAATCTTGCTTACGGATTTCTCAAGTGCCCCTGACGGGATCGTTGCCTCTGATCGGAGTGTCCTCGTGCTGACGACTTTGCTCATTAGCAATTATAATAAAGAAACTGGTACTGATATTGAAATCACCCCTGAGGAAGTTCTTGCTACAACCAAGGACCTGGATCCCAAGCTGGCCGCTGAAGCATCGAAGCTAATCGATGGCACCCAAGACAAGTTTTTCAAGAAGTTCAGAACGATTCACAGAAAACTCAATGAGCTTCTGGTTCGCAGCCATTCCGAAGGAGAAACAATGTCTCTTCGTGATGTCTTCTTGCTGGAAAGAGAGGTCTACATATTCCTGTCTCTTGTGGGGGGAACCACGGCCCGTGCTCTGTTAAGAAGCGCAGCCCAGGTGTTCGGAAATCCAAGGGGATCGGTCTACCGTTTCAATGAAAGCGAACGCTTTCTTCCGAATCTCTTGCAACTCCTGAAGATAGCGAGTCGGGGGTTGGGAAGATTGGGGGCAGAAACTGAGCTGAGCCTTTTGGACGAAATAGTGGAACGAGAAGGGGAATTCTATGAGACCATAGCTCAGACAGGGAGCCAGGAGCATCTCAAGCGGGCTATGGAGTTTGTAAGGGAATCACAAACGAAGATTGCTTCAAGAACTGATTACTCCAAAACAGCACCCGGGCCTGCGACGAATCCTGCATAAGGCGCACACCCTCGGTCGCCTCTTTACTTCCTTGAGGAGCGAGCGTTCGCAGCAGCTGAGCTCGGCATAGGCTGACTACTACACCCCCCGAATCCCCAACCCTCGCCACCAGAACAGTCGGCATGTTTCATAGGGGTTGTTTCCTTCTAATTCCTGCCTGCCCTGCTTGTCTCGCCGTAGTCTTGACGAAGGCGGAAGCTAAGTCGAAGGGCCTGTCGTGCTTGCCTGCCCTGAGCTTGCCTGTAGTGAGCTTGTCGAACTGCCGAAGGGTCGAACTGTCGCGCCAACTTATCCACTGTAGCTTTGGCATAGGCGGAAGCTTGTCGAGGGGGCCTAACTGCCGCGCCATAGCTTCTAGCGCAGGCATGCCGAATGTAGCTCAGACCGAAGAGAGCTCGCCTAGGTCAGCTACAGGGGATACGCTCTCTATTGCAGTCGAAGATAATGGGAAATCGGAGGTCGTCAGCTATGAAGAATGTGTCACGTCGCAGATTCATGGGTACTATGTTGGGAATTGGCGGAGCAACGATGGTTCCGGGATTGGTTTTTCCGGCTGCTCTCACAAAGACCAGAACCGAATCTCCCCAATCCAATGCCTCATCAGTGCTGGAGACGATAAAGAACCAAATTGAAAAATGGAGGCAGGAAGGTCAGGCATTTAAGTACGACCAACTGAATTTCGATAACGAAGAGGAGTGGAACAGGCTGCTTCAAAACTATTTCGATCTGGACAAATTTACTTGTACTTCTATAAATTCTGCCAACCTGTGTCCGTCCTTGAGACAAGTTGACCAGATGGTAGCTCTGGTTCAGCAAATGCTGGATGCTGACATTTCCTTTCCCATGCGGGCTGAGCTGGCTCAGGCGAGCCTAGGATATGGGCTAGATGCCATTAAAGACTGGCTGGGCTTGAATACTTCACACTGCGAGCCACAGTGCTTGGTTGCTCTTACCCGCAATACTACCGAAGGAAACAATTTCATCAATAATGGTCTTGTTTCCTCCGGTTTTTTTCGTCCCCAAAAACACAACATTGTCGTATGGGACGTCAATCATCCCACCAACTTTGATGCCTGGTACTATCGTAAAGCCACACAGGGTTGGGGTGAAAATTCTGTTAGAAAACTACAAACGAAAATGTTTTCGCAAACAGTCACAGAAGATGAAAGACGAAGCGGCATGATCCCATCTGATCCCCAGAACGAAGACGATATTATTATACCACTGAAGAATCTATTAGACGGCCAAACAAAGATGGTCACCTTATCGTGGCAGTCAAATGAATGCGGAATGCTTTTGCCGATGGATCGTATCGTTGCTGAAGTCAGGTCAATTAACAGAAAAATTCATGTCCATGCGGACAGTGCTCAAACGTTTGGTGTACTCGATCTGCAATTGGATAAAATCGATGTGGACAGCATCACAGGTAGTTTTCATAAATGGCCTTGTGGGCCAAAAATGGTCGGAATTATTTATATGAACAAAAACACAGACGCCGCTAAGAGTTTCATACCCAACAACTGGGGTTATGATGAATACATCAAAACTCCTGCGGACTATGGCTATGAACCTGTAAACGGAGTAATCGATTCGAATACCAAACGCTTCTCCTACCTGGGTCAGCAAAATGATGCTACCCTGGTTTCTACGTGGATCGCTGCTCTTTTTCATACCGGGCATTTTCATCCTAACGTGTCACCTGACAAGATTGAGGCGCGTATACATTATCTAGGGGACCACGCAAAAGATGCACTTTACAGAAATTTGCCGAGGATTTTCCCTAAATTCACTGCAAAAACAGCCTACAAATGGATTTCTACGCCAACCACCAAAGACAGATTCCGCAGTTCCGTTTTCCTGTTCAAGGTTCCAGATGGTATCGAAGCAGGGGATGTTATGAAAAATGTCTATGAACGTCATCAATATGCAATTGCTAACCTAAAGGTCAAAGGCCATGACTTGCTCCGTATTTCTCCAACAATTAGTAACACGTCGAAAGATGTGAACGATGTCGTTGAAGCAATTGCTGACGTCATCCTGGCAATGCAAAAAGGCAATTTGGCAAACTGGACTCATCTGCGCTCATATTCATAGGTCATAACGGATGCGTAGATGTCTCTGCTACCAATCTTACGAAATGACAGATGCGTCCCATCCAGCCTATCCAACCCAGCAGAAGCAGCCCCCGTCAAAGTCTTGACAATATAGAGAAAAGACGGAACGCTCTCTGTTGACCCCCTTCCCAGACACTCCCCGATAGCATGGCGTAACTACCTGATATCTCAGCAGATGTGTCAGCAGAGGATCTGTTTGGCACGATCCGTGCTAATTTCAATTTGTAGTGCAATACACTGCAGTTAGATCGGGTATTCGGATTTGCCCGGCATATAAGTGGGGCAGATTCTAAGATTCGGCAGTAGATATGTTCGGCCAAAAGTCTTGCATGGAATAGAGGAGGTGTTCTGATATGCATGGAGAGCAAAAAATATCAGAATCCAAAGAGAAGAAAACTAAGGGCCTCATAAGGTACGCTGAAGAATCCGACACCGGATCGGCTGTTGTCCTGGAGACAGTCGAGGAGATGCCAAAAGATCCGGAAGGGATCGCGCGAATGATCCAGGGTGAGTTAAAGCGTATCAAGGAACAGAGGGGGAAAGTTCTGGCTGGTGCTGGTAAGCTATTGAGAAGCATCGTCCAGATCATTCACACCCTCGACGCCACCATTGAAGGCCCTGATAAAGACACAATCTGTCAACATGTCGTAACGTCTCTCGAGGATACGGACATTGAAGTGCTGAGCTGGGTCTTGACCCAGGATGTTTCAGGTCCATTTGCCGACGCACTTTCTGCTCGTATCGTTGAACGCATGGATAGTGATGACGAACCGCAAGGTCCGGCTCCCCAAACCAACCATATGCACAGCGCATCCAAACCAGAACGCGCGGCTGACGACGCAGCGGAGATTGAGCCAACAAGCCAAACCCACAAGAAACCAGAAAGTCCACAAAGGGGAAAGGAAGTACGGAAGGAGAAAGAGCTGGATCCGGCTGAGATGGAAGAAAAAGATAGGCGCCTCGCTCATTTCAAAGCAGGCCTCAGCGCCATCCTGCATGGCAAGCCTGAAGCTTTTCTGGATAAGCAAGTCGTGAAAGCTTTACCGGGCGCCGTAAAAAAGCTTTACTCGAAGGAAAAATTCGGGACAGC
>JAFDFO010000012.1 GCA_019309815.1 Deltaproteobacteria bacterium | reverse complement strand
AACCAGACAAGAATGTAGAATGATGAACAGGGAATTTTGAATGTCGAAGTTCTTCCTTCTTAATTCCTTGTTCGACATTCGACCTGCCCGCAATGCCTTTGCGTAGATTCAGGGTAGTGTTTCAAAGTGAATGTCATTGCCGGAGACATTATTCTCTATTTAAATACTTTGCATGGCAGGCGGGTATTCGTTATTCCAGGATTGTTTTCTGGCAGAAAAGAACGAATCCTGCCACCAATGAGCACATTTGAACATGCCTGTTAAACCCAAGATAGCCTTAGAGAGAAGGCTGCGACACTGCAAGAATGTAGTCACGCTCGGTGTCCGCACCAATCTGTCTGACTATGAGGATTGGCAAAGAGAACTGATTCGAGAGTCCGATGTCATTCTATATCCTACAGCTTTTTACGCTGACATCTTTGACACCATGGGTAAACGGACTTTTCCTAACTATCACACCTATAAATACACGATGGACAAGATTAAGCAGACCGCCCTCTTCAACCTCCTCAAGGTTCCGCACCCCAGGACACGGGTTTTCTACGGAAACCATCAGAAGTCAAAGATCCTGAACCACTTTGAATTTCCCTTTGTAGCAAAAATCGCCCGGGGGTCATCGCTCGGCCGGGGGATATACCTGATTCGCAGTGAAGCCGATCTTGAGAAATACAACCAACTCGGCCGTCCAGCGTACATACAGGAATATCTTGAGATCGACCGAGATCTTCGCGTGGTGTTGATTCGAGGCCAGATCATCATTGCCTACTGGCGTGTCGCGCGGTCAGGTGAGTTTCGCAGCAATGTGTCGCAGGGTGCAACAATAAGTTTTGATAACATCCCGGAAGAGGGCCTTGCCGTTGCAAAAAACACGGCTCGACTTTGCCAGATGGACGACGTGGGACTCGACGTCTGTTTTTCCAATGGTCGTTACTGGGTCCTCGAGGCAAACATGAAGTTTGGCAGAGAAGGATTCAGGCGGGCAGGAATTGACTACTACAAGCTCATGGATGACTTGATTGAGAATGGACAGATCTGATTCAGTTGACCTGCAGAAAATTCGAGAGTCTTTGAACGAGCTGGAAGAGCGCTTCTTTTCTCCTCTGGGTGCTCGCAGCAAGGATGCAGTCCGCCGTTTTGCTGAGAAACGCATTGAGGTGGGGCACAGGCAGAACTACGCCGTGGATTCAGATCGCATCCTTCATTCGCTTTCGTACACCCGCTATATTGATAAGACGCAGGTCTTTTACCTCGTAGACAATGACCACATTACCCACCGGGTCCTTCATGTCCAACTGGTTTCTAAGATCTCTCGTACGATCGCCCGTTTCCTCGGCTTGAATGAAGACCTCATCGAAGCGATTGCCCTCGGTCACGATCTGGGCCACTGCCCCTTCGGTCACGACGGCGAAACGTATCTCTCTGAGCTTTGTGAGGCACACGGCATCGGACCGTTCCAGCACAATCTTCAAAGCGTCCGTTCTATGGATAAAATTGAACGAAAGGGTAGGGGGTTGAATCTAACCCTTCAGACATTGGATGGAATCATGTGTCACGACGGCGAGATTCACGTTCCAGAGCTCTCCCCAAAGCGCGACAAGACCTTTGACACGTTTGATGAAGAAATGGCCCGTAAAGACCAGGATCCTTCGATTCCGTTGACGCCTATGACCCTCGAAGGATGTGTGATGCGGATGGCTGACACCATCAGCTATGTTGGTCGGGACATTGAAGATGCAATACGCCTCAATCTCATCCAGCGGGATCAGCTGCCCAGCGTATGTGTCCAACGACTAGGAAGCACCAATGGGACCATAGTGTACAACCTGGTAACCGACCTGATTCGAAACAGCTACGAAAGACCGGCCATCGCCTTCAGTCCTGCCACATCAAATGCCCTCAAGCGCCTCAAGGACTTCAATCTAACCAACATTTATCTTAATAAGAAAATAAAACCCGATTCCGATAAGATAAAGCAATTGTTTTATGTTCTATTTGAACGTTATCTTGAAGATCTGGAGGAAGGAAAGGAAGCCTCCATTATCTTTACGGAATATCTCCGTGACATGTCTGAGGAATATCTCACCAACACCAGGCCCGCTGAGATCGTTCGAGACTTCATTGCCGGCATGACTGACCAATACTTCTTGAGACAGGCTCCCGAGGAACTCCGTCCCCGCAGGATTACGAACCGCTTCTTAGGCCCCTAAGATAGAGCAATGGACCCGGAAAAGACCTACCAACATCTCGAAGAACTGGCAGAAAAGGCCGGTATTTCAATAAGATACGAGGCTCTGAAGGGTTCTGAATATGGCGTGAGAAGTGGACTCTGCAGGATCAAGGGGAAAAACATCTACATTATGGACACCTCACAAGGCCTCCCCGAAAGAATCGCAGCCTTGTCCAAATGTCTTGCCGGCATCGACCTCGAAGGGATTTATGTGGTTCCTGCTGTCCGGGAACTCCTGGCAAGGGCTCGATCCTGATAATCGAATAGAGCCCTCAAGCTTCAAGCTTATTCTGCTCACTAATCTGTTGCTTTCTCTGGGCCGCCTGGCAGGGGTAGGGCATAGAGAATTGCGCAATGGAAGACGGTTGGGCATTGTTTTAGTTGACCTGGCGCAGATAGATCCACTTGTTTACATAATATATATTATCAGACGTTATATGTAGATGGGTCCCGCACCAGTCGTACACTCTCAGAAACGTCCCCCTTCTCCAAACACCCTTCCACCTACAGCCTTGCGAAGCCATCAGGCCCACCAGTTGATAACCGGCCCATCTTTGATCGGATTAGAACAGCGCAATTGACTGATAGATTCCCCCTTGGAACAACTGAAAGTCTTTGATATGAGAGAGCAGCCGGTCGTCGCCTTTGCTCGATACATGATCAAAAGAAAAAATAATCTGATATTTTTCTTTTCGTGTTTTGCGGCTGCGCCTTATGAAGACGCGTGATTAAGTTTTTTCATTTTCTTACGCATTGTGGTATGCATCCCCCATGCAAATCGATCCACCAGCTTCAGAGCGACACATCTTTACGGTCACCGAGCTCACGCACAAAATAAAGTCGCTGCTGGAATCTGCATATCCGTTTGTCTGGCTAATAGGGGAGATCTCCAACTTTCGGGTTCCGGCATCCGGGCACTTTTATTTCACGTTAAAGGACTCCGACTCACAGATCAGCGCAGTGATGTTCCGTGCCCAGAACAAGACCCTCAGATTCACGCCTGAAGACGGACTCTTGGTCATTGCCATGGGGCGCCTCAACGTCTACGAAGTCAGGGGGGTCTATCAAATCATCCTTGAGTATTTGGAGCCTGAAGGGGTGGGCGTTCTGCAATTGGCCTTTGAAAAGCTTAAGGCCAAGCTGGCAGAAGAGGGCCTGTTCGATGAAGGATTCAAGAAACCCCTCCCCTTCTTGCCCGGAAAGATCGCTGTTGTGACTTCCCCGACCGGGGCTGCTATTCGCGACATCTTAAACGTCATCAATCGCAGGTATCCAAACGTGGACTTGGAAATTGCCCCGGCCAGGGTTCAAGGGGAACAAGCCCCCGAAGAGATCGCGGAGGCGGTGAACTTGATCAATGAGTGTGGCCTTGCCGAAGTTATTGTGGTTGCCCGCGGTGGGGGGTCTTTGGAGGACCTCCAAGCCTTCAACTCAGAGGTGGTGGCTCGTGCCATTTTTTCCTCCTCAATTCCAGTGGTTTCGGCTGTGGGTCACGAAACAGATTTCACCATTGCTGACTTTGTGGCCGATGTGCGTGCTCCCACGCCTTCCGCAGCAGCTGAACTGATTGTCCCTGTAAAAGAAGACCTTGTAAGGACTTTGGAGCAGGTTTCGGGAGCTTTGAAAACCAGTCTATTGCAGAGGCTTCGGTTCTTGAGAGAAAGGACTGCACAGGTATCACGCCGTCTCGTACACCCCAAGAGGCAGATTGCCGACTATCGCCTGCGCCTCGACGACGCCACTGAGAGAATGGTTAAAGGTTTGTCCAGGCACCTGGGCACCATGACAGATCGTCAGGATCTACTGAAAGACCGACTGTTCCGAGCCAGCCCCCAATCCCTGGTTGAAGAACTTCATGTAAAGCTCAAACATAATCTTCTTAACCTTTCTTCTACAATGCAATTATACATGCAATCCAAGAGAAGCTCACTGCAGACCGCCATGGCGAGGTTAGATGCTTTGAGCCCATTGGCAATCCTGGATCGCGGTTACAGTGTCACGCGGGCCTTGCCAGGTTATGCCCTCGTCAAGGATGTGCAGCAAGTCAGCGTGGGACAGCAAGTGCAAGTAACTCTATCGCGGGGCGGAATGCTGTGCCGCGTGGAGAGGAAAGAGAAACATGGCCAAACAGACATTTGAGAATGCGATGAAACGCCTTGAAGCCATCGTCCAGGATCTGGAGAGCGGAGACCTGACGCTTGACGAGGCGATGAAGAAGTTTCAAGAGGGCGTGAAGCTGTCCAGCCTTTGTTCACAGAGGCTGGATGAGACAGAGAAGAGGGTCTCCATACTGCTGAAAGACGAAGATGGGAAGGTTCGCGTGGAACCCTTCTCTCCGGATAACAATCCAAACGATGACACGGCATAGGCGTTTGCCGGGTTCACTTGGCGTTAAGCCCTTTCATGTCTGATCTTACGGCTTACCTGAAAGCAAAACAACAGGAAATCAATGCCGCCCTTGAGAGGTTCTGGGACGGCACAGAGCCCTTCCCTACCCCGCTGATCCAAGCCATGCGCTATTCTCTGGAAGCCGGGGGCAAACGGTTGCGCCCCGTCTTGTGTCTTGCTGCTTCAGAAGCGGTTGGGGGCTCTGACGCTGATGTGATGCCTGCTGCATGCGCCCTTGAGCTTATTCATACCTATTCGCTCATACATGACGACCTGCCGGCCATGGACGATGATGACCTTCGCCGCGGAAAGCCGACGTGTCACAAGGCCTTTGATGAGGCAACCGCTATTTTGGCCGGCGATGGGTTGTTGACAGCTGCTTTTGAGGTCCTGGCGTCAGCAGGACGAGCCCGACGCAGTGATCCCTTAAAATGGTTGGAGGTTTCGTATCTCATTGCCCGGGCTGCCGGATGCACTGGAATGGTGCAGGGGCAGATGATGGATCTCTCGGTTGAGGGAAAAGCCATTACCCTGGAAGAGCTAGAAACGCTTCAACAGCTTAAGACCGGGGCACTCATTGAAATCTCTGTGAAGACTGGAGCACTCCTTGGAGGAGGTAACCCTCAGGAAGTCGCTGCCCTCACTGCCTATGGTCGGCACATCGGCCTTGCCTTTCAGCTGGCAGACGATATACTTAATGTTGAGGGCAAACCCGAGATAATCGGTAAGCCAGTGGGAAGCGATCAGGCCCACCAGAAGATAACCGGTCCATCTTTGATTGGATTAGAACAGGCCAAGGCCCGCGCCCGAGAACTGGTAGATTCAGCCTTGGAAGAACTGGAAGTCTTTGATATGAGAGGGCAGCCGCTCGCCGCTCTGGCACGCTACATAATTGAAAGAAAGAAATGACGAGGTTTTCTTTCGCGTTTTCTCTTCTTTCGTGTTTTCGTGATAGGTTTTTTGCTTTTTCTCTCGGTTAGGGATCTAAAGGACCAGGCACCACGGTGAAATACTTGGACAAAATCAATTCTCCCGAAGACCTCAAACGCTTAGAGCGCTCAGAGCTTCCTGAACTGGCCAGGGAACTGCGCCGGGTGATCATCGAGACCGTGTCCCGGACAGGCGGACACCTGGCCCCAAGCCTGGGAGTGATCGAGTTGACTATCGCACTGCTCTACGTCTTCGATCCGCCCAGGGATAAGATTATATGGGATGTCGGCCATCAGTCCTACGCTTACAAACTGCTCACCGGGCGAAGGGATCGTTTTCATTCCCTCCGCCAACACGGAGGCTTGAGTGGCTTCACTCGCATGAGCGAAAGTCCTTATGATGCCTTTTCGACAGGGCATGCCAGCACCTCTATTTCCGCAGGACTCGGTATTGCTTACGGAAGATGCCTGAAAAAGGATAAGGGAAAGATAATTGCCGTGATTGGCGATGGTTCCATGACGGGTGGCCTTGCCTATGAAGGGTTGAACCAGACAGGTGATCTTCAAAAAGGTCTCATCGTCGTTTTGAACGACAACGAGATGTCTATCGCACGAAATGTGGGAGTGCTTTCCTCGTTTTTGAGCAGGAAGCTTTCGGCAAAACATTTTGTGAGCCTCAGGGAGGAAGTCAAAGACTTGCTCAAATCCGTGCCCAAGTTTGGAGATGACGTGTACAATCTAGCCAAGCGGACTGAGGAGTCATTCAAGGCATTCGTTACGCCCGGAATGCTCTTTGAAGCATTCGGGTTCAATTACTTTGGACCCATAAAAGGCCACCGGCTCGACCATATGATCGAAACGCTCCATAATGTCAAAGACATGCAAAAACCTATTTTGTTTCATGTAACAACCACGAAAGGCAAAGGCTACGCCCCGGCAGAACGCAACCCCACCTACTTCCATGGGGTCGGATCTTTTGAAATCAAAACAGGTAATGGTATCTCTCCAAAAGAAAAACCGCCCACCTATACTGAAGTATTCGGGGATACCCTCCTGGAACTGGCCCGCGAAAACGAAAAGATTGTCGCCGTAACCGCAGCCATGCCGGAAGGAACCGGGCTCAAAGCCTTTTCAGAGGCCTTTCCTGACCGCTTTGTGGATGTCGGTATTGCCGAACAACATGCAGTGACCTTTGCAGCCGGTTTGGCCACTGAGGGATTGCGCCCTGTGGTGGCTATTTATTCCACCTTCCTGCAGCGAGCGTATGACCAGATCCTTCATGACGTATGTCTTGAGGCCCATCCGGTTGTTTTTGCCTTGGATCGGGGAGGGATTGTTGGAGAAGACGGCCCTACCCATCATGGCCTCTTTGATCTGAGCTATTTGCGCAGCTTGCCCAACATGGTTGTCATGGCACCTAAAGACGAAAACGAACTGCGACACATGTTGCGGACCGCTCTCGAACATTCCGGGCCGATTGCTGTCAGGTATCCACGAGGTTACGGCCTCGGGATACCCTTGGATGATGAGACCCACACCCTTCCTATGGGTAAAGGAGAGGTTCTAACCACGGGAACTGATGTGGCGATCCTGGCTGTCGGCGCCACGGTCAGGGAAGTGGTCGAAGCCAACAAGCAACTCGAGGCTGACAACATTTCCGCGACGGTAGTCAACAGCCGTTTTGTAAAACCCCTCGATACAGAGTTGATCATCCGGCTTGCCAAGGAGATACCCCGCATCATCACCGTTGAGGAGAACGTCATGCAGGGTGGCTTTGGCAGTGCCGTTCTTGAGTGCCTTGCTGACGCCGGTGTTACATCGTGCCGAGTCGTACGACTCGGCATCCGGGATAAATTTGTGGAGCACGGTTCCCAGAAGATACTACGCTCCAATTATGGCATTGATGCACCCGCTATTGTCAAAGCAGTCAGGGATATGGTTGAATAGTCGAGTAGTCAATCTCGAGAGTAAATGATGTCCGAATCAACTCCGCATTCCGAACTCCGCATTCCGAATTCGACCGGTCTTTCTGTAGACATCGGCGGGATCCACATGAAAAACCCCGTAATGACTGCCTCAGGCACATTTGGATACGGGGAGGAATTTGCGTCACTAGTGGATCTGAACAGGCTGGGCAGTATCATCGTCAAGGGCCTTTCACTCGGGCCTTCAGCGGGCAATCCTCCCCCCAGGACAGTGGAGACATCGGGAGGGATGTTAAATGCCATCGGCCTTGAGAACATCGGCCTGGAAGCCTTTGTCCAGGACAAGCTCCCGTTTCTACAGACTCTGAACACCCCCGTCATCCTGAACATATACGGTCACGAGACCGCGGCCTACGGGGGGTTGGCTGAACGCATTCAAGACATAGAAGGAATAGCCGCCATTGAGGTCAACATCTCTTGTCCTAATGTCAAGGCCGGCGGGATTGCCTTCGGGACTGACCCAAAGGCCGCCTTTGCCGTAGTGAGGGCAGTGAGGGAAAAAACAAGTCTCCCATTGATCGTCAAGCTCTCGCCAAATGTCACTGACATTAAGACAATTGCGCGGAGTGTGGAAGAAGCTGGAGGTAATGCGGTTTCTCTAATCAATACTATCACCGGAATGGCGGTGGATATCTATAAGCGAAAGCCAAAACTTGGCAACATCACAGGAGGGCTTTCCGGACCCGCGATAAAGCCGATTGCGCTAAGAATGGTGTGGGAGGTAGCACAAACAGTCCGTGTGCCGGTGATTGGCATAGGGGGTATTGCGAACGCCAATGACGCGCTGGAGTTTATGATTGTAGGCGCCAGCGCCGTGCAGGTAGGTACCGCGAATTTTGTCAATCCGCGAGCAACCATGGAAATTATCAACGGCCTGAGTAGTTATCTCGAGGAGAATGATATCGACCAGATCGGCCAGATCGTGGGAACGTTACAGACTTAAAAATCTACACCCTTCCTATCAGTAAGACTTCAGCCAGCTTCAGATCCTCCGGTGTAGTAATCTTGATGTTGTAAGGATCACCCGGCATCACTTTTACCACCTCACCGCAACGCTCTACCAGTTCAGCATCATCCGTCCCCGCATAGTCCTCTTCTTGTGCAGTGATATGGGCTTCAAGGATGAGGTCGTAGCGGAAGGCCTGTGGTGTTTGGGCCATCCTGATCATGTGGCGCTTCATGGTCACCACCACACGGTCCTCGACGTCAACCGTCTTTATGGTATCACTCGCCGGCAGGGCCAGGATGCAGCCCCCGTATTGGTCTGCTATTCTGACGCACTCAGCGATGTCCCCGATCCGCACCAGCGGCCGCACACCGTCGTGAATAGCGACGAGTTCACATTGACCGTCAATGGCTCGCAAGCCATTGAACACTGACTCCTGTCTCGTACCCCCTCCTGGTACCAGCGTGATCGGCTTGCGGAGTTTGAGCGGATCGATGATCTCCTTCCTGCAGAACAAATCGTCTCCCGCCGGGACAACCACAAATATCTCTTCAATGGCATCACACTTCTCAAAGGCAAGAACCGCATGGGCCAAAACAGGACGCTCTCCCAGCATCATGTATTGCTTCCTTGTGCTGGTCCCCATCCGGATGCCCTCTCCTGCTCCAACAACGATGGCCCCAACTTTCTTGTTTGGCACAGTCATGGTTGAATCATCTCCCCATTAAAGGATCCAAGGGGTCGAGAGTCCAAGGATTCCAGCGAAAAGCAACAAAATATTGAAGACCTCTCCAGCAAGCTGGAAGGAATGTTCTGCCTTACGGCAGTGCTTCGCAGCGACCGTAAGGAACAGGAAGGCTGCCATTATTAGAGTCGCTCGCTAACCTTTATCCCGCCACGGCGGGACAGGGAATGCGCTCGCTATTGCAGTTCAAGTGGAAAGCAAAGAAATATGCAAAGTAAGGTGCCCGGATTTTGTTGGTAGAAGATTTGGGCCTCATTGAACAAAGTGAATTGGGCACACCAGAAAAAGACATCGCAAAAATCGAACGACTGTTAACCGCGCTGACAAAGTCTTTAGAAGCCAAACCCTTGAATCCTTGACCCCTTGAATCCTTGGACCCTATTCTCCAATAGTATACGGACTCTATTGGTTCAGGTAGGAGAGTTCCTTCGGCAACGGAATACCTTTGCCCATGGTGTCTTCACCGTAGTTCACACCTGCAAGGATTCTGATGTCCCTCAAAGCGCGAAGATCACCTTGGAAAACGACCTCCTTGATCCCCTCTTTCTGAATTTTCCCCCCGGCCCACTGAATGTCTAAAACACTGCTGGCATCAAACTGATCGGAGTCCACCAGAAGTTCCACTTGACCGCCGTAATGCTGGACGATCTTTGCAACCAACATGCACGGCCGACTGTGAAAACCGAGTTCTTGGGGTATCCCCACTGAAACCTGGCTACGTTCTATGTTTTCGTTCAGAACTTCATGGGCAACATCCTGACCTTGCACCAGAAAATGCGAGATATAGTAAAGGCCGTAATTCACGATTCTATCAAGAATGTGTTCGGGGGTAACGTCCATGGCTAATTTATCACGTACCCTCTTGTAGATATTCCTGTATCCGACCTCATGGAGATGCCGTTCGTAGTAGTGCAACAGACGACGTGTCAATTCTAAAAGGTGAAGAACGACCGAAATATGCCCCCTTAGCTGCTTGCGTCTGACATCATCAAACCTCACTCCACTTCTGTTCACATAGGTGTCAAAAGACGACTGAAGGCTATGAATAACCATTTCAAATCGCCGTGCCTCTTGTTCATTGAAGCCGGAAGGGATGATTCTTCTGATCTGATCCAAGCTGTATGCCTCATAAAAACCCAATGCTTCAAATTCCTGAGACACCCTTAGAAACTCCGTGGTTATCTTGACGAGGTTCTTCTTCTCTTCCTCCAGATCTTGATCATCGATGTCAAACTCAAGGGGACTCTCCGTCGATATGCCCGGAAAAGCGTCCCACTCAAAACGGCTTTCGGGTGACTCGATTTGAAGCCGCTCCGCTTCGGTCAATGCATTGCGCGATATTTTTCTCAAACAGCTTATCAGGAACTTGTGTGTGGCGTATCCGTTCTCCTTAAATCCCTCGGTCTCTTCCAACCCGTACATGGGGAGTCGCTTTGCAATGTGTTTTTGTGAATAGCTCGCTTCAGAAAGATTTCTCACACTCGAAACGAGTTCACGATAGTAATACCAGTGAGCATTGTTCTTCGCACCATGAATGTCCAGAAAATCTTCCAGCAGCTTGGAGGTTGAAACCATTTTAGCGTACAACTTCTTGGTAAATGTCTCACGGGTGGGCTCAGTCTTGGAGATATAGAAGCAACACTTGAGGAAATCTTTGGAGAATATACTAACCTTCTCACCGAAGGCAACGTTAGCGTGAACTGCCATTCCTTTCGTCATAACCTACGAGGTCCCCCTCATCATTTGTGAGAGTCAGAGCAGGCCATAAGCCGAGTTCTGTTTTCCGTATCGGTCACCCTTTACGGAACAACGATCATTCATCTCTGGGTATCAGTTGCCCAATACCTCTTGCGACCAACCCGGAAGCTCGGGCGGGCCACCCTCAAGCGCTTCCCTATTTGGTCTTGCTCCAGGTGGGGTTTACCAAGCTTCCCCAGTCACCCGAGGAACTGGTGCGCTCTTACCGCACCTTTTCACCCTTACCCTGTCAGTTTTTCACAAGGCGGTATCTTTTCTGTGGCACTTTCCTTCGCGTTGCCACGACTCCGCGTTACGGAGCACCCTGCCCTCCGGAGCTCGGACTTTCCTCCCGCATCGCCAGCAAACAGCTGAAGACGCGAGCGATCGTTTGGCCTGCTCTGACACAGGCGGAAAAGCTGTTGGACTGTATTCATGTCAAGAACTGGGTATGGCTATATTACGCTTCCCACAAGAAACACGCAACATTTTTTCCAAAATCCCCAGTCTCGAAAGGTGGGCATTGCTTGGGGAACCCGCCGGTCAGGGTGTAGGTTCAGCCTCTTTCCAGTAGATAATGCGTTGGCAATGAGGACAAAGCTGTAGGGTGTCTTGTCTCTGAAGCTCATTGTACATCTGAGGAGGAATACCCAGGTGGCATGCGCCACAAGTGGCATGATTAACCAGCGAGAGTACTATGCTGCCGCTCGTTGTTTTAATCTGTTTGTACTTTCCAAGGAGGTTAGAGTCTATGGTCTGCATCAGCTCCTCCCTGCCATGCTCCACATCGGCGAGCTCTTCCTCAATGCGGGCAACTTCTTCGTCAACCGCCTTTCTTTCGCTTTCAAGCCCATCCCGCCTTGTCGACACCTCGTCTTCCTTCAATTCAAATCCCTGATTAAGCCCTTCAATCTCTTCCAGACACTCCAAGACTTTGTCTTCTCTCTTTGCGTTTTCTTTTTCGGTATCCTCAATCTCTCTCAGAAAGGCTTTGTACTCTCTGTTATTCTTGATGCCCATAAGGCGTCCTCGGCTTTTCCTGATGTGCGCTACGCCGTCCTCTATGTCACTTTCATACTCGCGTTGGCCCTGCTGAAGCTCTTCGACCCGCTTCTTATCAGCTTCAATAACTTGATCAAGCGTCTGCAACTGAGTCTCAAGCCCTTTGAGCCGTTCAGGACCTTGACGTATTTGCCATCTCAACTGGTCTATCTTCTGATCTTTCTCCTGAAGTTGTACCAAAAGGTCAACCTGTCTTTTCACAATATACTCCCCTGTGTACCCAATGTCCGACCCAGCATGTCTCCTCGTCCTGCCATGAAAGGTCCTCCCCACAAAAGTGAAAAGGCGTGATCAGAAGATCACACCTTTTCATTTAGAAACCAGAGCCCACCTTTTGCGGTAGGCCCTTTGGTTTCACGCCCGTTATATACCTTTCCACACCCCATACTTGTTTCTTTTTCATGGTGGGCCCACCTGGGATCGAACCAGGGACCTACCGGTTATGAGCCGGTGGCTCTGCCAGCTGAGCTATGGGCCCAAGAAATCGCGTTGAGCCAATCTGTAGCCACAACGGCTCCTCTTGTCAAGGAAATTGAACCGATCAAATCTCCAAGAACGCCTTCAGTTTGCGGCTCCTCGTAGGGTGACGCAGCTTCCTCAAGGCCTTTGCCTCAATCTGTCTAATACGTTCCCGGGTTACCGTAAAATCCTTTCCCACTTCTTCAAGCGTATGATCCGACTTCTCACCAATCCCGAATCGCATACGCAGAACCTTCTCCTCACGAGGCGTCAATGTTGCCAGGACTTTTCGGGTCTGTTCGGCCAGATTCAGGGTGATGGCAGCTTCAGAAGGCGACATGAACTTCTTGTCCTCAATAAAGTCCCCGAGATGACTGTCCTCTTCTTCACCAATAGGTGTTTCAAGAGATATGGGCTCCTTGGCAATCTTCAAGACCTTCCGCACTTTCTCCAGAGGAAACTCCATTTTTTCAGCAATCTCCTCAGGCCTCGGCTCTCTGCCCAATTCCTGCACCAAATAGCGAGAAGTCCGAATCAGCTTGTTTATTGTCTCGATCATGTGGACCGGGATCCGAATGGTTCGGGCCTGATCGGCAATGGCTCTCGTGATAGCCTGCCGAATCCACCACGTAGCATACGTGCTGAATTTGTATCCCCTTCGATATTCAAACTTGTCCACTGCCTTCATAAGGCCTATGTTTCCTTCCTGGATCAGATCCAGGAATTGAAGTCCCCTATTTGTATACTTCTTGGCAATGCTAACGACCAGCCTCAAATTGGCATTGATCATCTTCCCTTTGGCAATTCTGGTATTGTATTGACCCTCTTCTATCCGGGCCAATACGCGCTTCAACGCCTGGCAATTCATTCTCACCTGGAGCTCTTCTTGTCGGATGGTCTCCATCGTCAGAACGGCATGCTTAACAATGGCTGTAATCTCAGTCTTCTTAAGGTCAAGCTCCTTTGACAACTTGGTGATGTGCTTTGTTTTGCTCTTACAGCCCGCGCGCAGGTCGGTCAATGTCTCTCCCAACTGTGAAGCGCATTGTGCCACCTCACGCTCTAGGCGGTGAAACCGTGCGATACGGTCTTCAATGGCCTCTACAATCATAGTAATTAATCTGGCATCGAGCCTCCAATCCTCGATCAGTTCGAAAATTCTCTGGTTTCTACGATTTATTGAACGCCTCACTTTGCGACGAGCGCTGGCATCCATCTTAGTCAAGAAGAGGGACTCCCGATGCTTGTCATTCTCTCGGTGAACTCTTCTAATAGCGTTAATAATCTTACAGATCTTTTCCGTATGCACCGATTCTTCGACAAACGTATCGATTTCATCTACGTCCCGCAAAACCTCTCTCAGACGGAGTTCGCCCTTCGAAAGAGGGGTGCCGAGACGGATAAGCTTTTCTACGCCAACAGTTGAATGCACGAGAGCCGTCAACACTTCCTGTTCCCCTACTTCTATCTGCTTGGCGATCTCAACTTCGTCCTCTCGACTAAGCAGCGAAACCAATCCCATCTCACGAAGATACATCTTGACTGGGTCGGTAACCCTGCCGAATACATCTCGCTCTGGTTGCGGCGGCGTGGCGGCCCCCTCTTCTGAAATCTTCTTCTCTACTTCCGGCTCAAACACCTTGACTTTGCTCCCATCGATCACCTCGATATCGAGCTCATCAAAGACCATGATCATCTGGTCAATCTGATCGGAGGAGACCCTGCCTTCCGGCAGGGCATCGTTGAGCTCCTCATAGGTCAGATAGCCCTGTTTTTTCCCTTTGGTTATCAGTTGTTTCAGATTCTCAACCTTGGCTTTGCCGCCCATAGAATTCTCCTTTTCGATCTATCTTTATGAAGAGGCTTCTAGCTGTTGCTCAGCCCACTGTTGTTTCTCAACAAGGAGCTGATTCAACAATTCCTGATTGTTCGTCCTTTCCGCCTCTTTAATCTTCTTTGAAAGTAACTTGATTTGGCGTTTCCTGAGATGGGCTTGATACTGTTTCACAATCTTGTGGCAACTGTCGCGATCCTGCTGAATCTCTTCCAACAAGAGTGAAGACATCAGATTCCTGATTCGGGGATCATCTATGTCTGCCATCAGATCAGCACCCGTCAGGGGCCTTTCCGGCGTCGATTTTTCCAAGATCAGGCGGCCCAATTTCTTAAACTCCACGGTTTCAAACCCTTCCACAATTTCCTCTGAATTCAGGGCAGACAGAATGTCGGGCCACTGCAGCATAATTGCAACAAGTGCCTCCTCCAGCTTTGATCCATGCCGCGGCTTTGGTTCCCCGTCTGCCTTCTTCTCCTTGGATGCCGAAACCCGGACCTGTTCCAAGATAGCCGATTCATCGATGTCAAGGCGTTCCGCCAAATCCTTTATGTAGACGGATCGACTCACGCTATCCTGTAAAGAGCCAACCGGACCTTTGAGTGCCTCAATAATGCGCACTTTGCCTTCCAGAGAAAGGCCGTGTCGCTCGACGGCAGAGGCAATCAAAAACGGCATGATTCCCAGAGCTTCGTCACTTGCCTTCATAAAACCCTCGGCACCAACCTCAAAGATATAGGAATCCGGATCTTTCCCCTCGGGAAGCACGAATATGCGAGCGTCAATCTTTTCTTCCATGAATAAGGACAGGCTCCGTTCCGCAGCCTTTATGCCGGCCTCATCTGAATCAAACACGAGAACCATTTGCCGGGCATACCCCTTCATTATGCGCATCTGCTGCCGTGTCAATGCTGTCCCAAGCGTGGCCACGACATTTTCTACGCCGTGACAATGAAGAGCCAGGAGATCAAAGTAGCCTTCGACGATAAAGGCTCGCCCACTCTGGCGACACGCGTCTTTGGCAACGTTCAATCCGTACAGTGTTCTACTCTTGTTATAAACGGGCGTATCAGGAGAGTTGAGGTACTTGGGGAGGCTGTCGTCCAGGCTGCGCCCCCCACAGCCCACAACTTTCTGATGAATATCAACGATAGGGAATATGATCCGATCACGAAACCGATCATACCGCTTGCCGTTTTTGGCAACCACCAGCCCTGCCTTTTGCAGATGCTCCACGGAAACTTTTCTTCTTGAGAGGTGCTGCATCAGGCCGGTCCATGACGCCGGCGCATACCCGAGCATAAAGCGATCAATCACCTCCGGCTTCATCTGCCGCCTTTTCAAGTAGTCTCTTGCCTGCTTACCCGAAGAGGGATCCGATAACATCGCTTTGTAATATATGGCTGCTTCGCTGTTGATCTTTAGTAACAGTTCCCTTTCTTCCAACTCCTTCTTCTGAGCTGGGGACATCTTCTTCTTTGGTATATCGATTCCACACTTTCTTGCCAGAAACCCTACAGCTTCCGGAAAGCTCAGATTGTTGTAGTGCATGAGAAACGTCAGAACATTGCCCCCCTCTCCACAACCGAAACAGTGAAATATCTGTTTCTCCTCACTTACGGTGAAAGAGGGCTTTGTGTCGGCGTGAAATGGGCACAACCCAACGAAATTCTTACCTGTCTTTTTCAGGGCAACACATTCGCCAATCACATCAACGATGTTTGTCGCCTCTCTAACGCGGCCAATGATGTCTTCGGGTATGAATCCCGCCAAGGGAGGTTACTCCTACCAGTAGTCTCGAACCCATTTCAAGAATGCGGCTCAGGACTCAAGTTCCTCTTCACAATCTCGTTCACCATCCTGCCGTCGGCCGAACCACCAAACTTGGCCATGGCGGCTTTCATCACCCTGCCCATATCCTTCATCCCTTTGGCATCGAGTTCCTCGATGATTTCCGAGACCATCCTGGTGACCTGTTCCTCGGACATCTGCTCAGGCAAGAAGGACATCAATATATCCCGTTCGTCTTCTTCTTTCTTTGCGAGATCGGCTCGCCCCCCCTCTTCATACTGACGAATGGACTCTTTGCGTTGCTTGATTTGGGAGGCAATGACACGCAAGATCTCCCCGTCCTCGAGTTCAGCCCGAAGCTCGACCTCCCGGTTCTTGATCCCCGCACGCAACATACGAAGCGTGTTCATCCGAACAGAATCTTTTGCTTTTGTTGCCCCAGCAAGTTGCTGTGCAATAGTTTCCTTTAAAGACATCTCGATTCTGTAAAAGGCAAGTTAACTCTCTGTTTTGATAGGCGATAAAGCAGATCGGGACAAGTGGCAAGTAAAGACAAATCTATAGAGCTTATTGTGAACAACGGATGCGTCAAGTGCAAGACGGATGGAAGGCTTCGGATAATTCGCTCCAAGAAAGGGTCTGGCCACCCGATCAGGAATTTTTTGAATCCTATATTATAATTATTTATGGAAGGATTGTCAACCCAAAACTGTTGATGTTCAGTTTTTCGCCCCTGTCACCCCCAGGGCATCCTTTAGAACCAAGGTCCCTTCATACAATGCCCTGCCTGTAATAACCCCGATCACACCAGCAGGCTCTATCGCCGCTAGGGCCCTTATGTCATTGATATCGTTCACCCCTCCTGATGCGATAATCGGTGTCGACACGGACTCGGCGAGCCTTTTTGTCTCTTTGATATTTGGGCCGCTCTGCATGCCGTCCTTGTGTATGTCCGTAAACACAATACCTGCAAGTCCGAGTCCGTCAAAGCTCTTGGCCACCTGAATGGCCTCTCGCTCAGTCGTCTCAGTCCAACCCTCAATGGCGACCATGCCCTCACGGGCATCAATCCCAACGATAATTTGACCTGGAAACGCCTCACAGGCTTGTTCAACCAGGCCAGGATCTCTGATCGCTTCGGTTCCAAGAATGACCCGCCTCACCCCAAGATTAAGGAACATCGACACTGTTTCCATGTTCCTTATCCCGCCGCCAAGCTGGATGGGTATGTGGACCGAATCCACGATTCGCTCGATGGCTTCAATGTTCTGAGGACTCTTGTTAAAAGCACCGTCCAAATCGATAACATGCAGCAGTTGAGCGCCCTCCGCCTCCCATCTCGCTGCCATGGCAGAGGGATCGTCCCCGAAGACTGTCTCTGAATCTTCACGCCCCTGAAGGAGCCGAACGCATTGCCCCCCCTTGATATCTACCGCCGGGATAATCAACATCTGGGAATTTTCCTGAGGAACAGCTTGTGACTATGGAACAGGAAAAGCGGCCATGACCTTAGTCAGCCCGGAGTGGGCTAGTTCTTGTGCGGTAAGAAAACGGGCCCCACGCTTGGCCCATGTGGAGATCTGTAGAAGGTCCTCACTGAGAGGTCGCTGGGTTTCATCGAAATTTCCATCCCATATCATGTCCCCGTCCGCTACTCGCAGCAAATACATGCTGAAGGCAACAGAGGCTGGGGTCTCGACCGAATAGGAGGTCCCCACACGCTGCTGGAAGCGAAAAATCTTGCCGCTGACCACAGCATCGGCGCCCAGCTTTCGGCCCATCTGGAGCAGGAGATCCCTCTCCGGCATATCCACGGTTTCTGAAAGAATCTGGGCTCGAACCCCTGCGCCTGACCCTGGAGGAATCAAAGTATAGTCAGTCTTGGTCCTCAGGTAGGTCAACAGTTGATCTGTCATGTAGGTGTCGTCGCCCGCAGCGCTCGGGCCGGTGATAAAGATGGTACCGCACATGGAACACCGCGCGGTCGTCCCCACCTGGTATCCTTCGGACGCGATTCCAAAGGGTACCACCAGCAACGTTTGTACATTCGATACCTTCGGGTGTGGAGCACCGGGTGCTGGTTCACTGCTGGCACACCCCGCAACGGACAAACTCACAACAATCAACACGTATAGCGCAGCTTTGGTAAAAGATCCTCTATGATCTGATGGATACATACCGAGTCCCCTTCCTATAACACGCCCTTGGTTGACCGCACCGTTCCAATCCGGCTATCCAACGTGGAGGCCTCGTCGAGCGCCTGGCCAAAGGCCTTGAATACGGCCTCTACTATGTGATGCGTGTTCTCTCCATACATGACATTGACATGAAGCGTCGTGCCGCTTCGGTTGACAAAGGCCCTGAAGAACTCTTCACACATCTGTGCGTCAAAGCGCCCTATCATTTCACGCTTCAGCTTCACATTGTAGATAAGAAAAGGCCGGTTCGAGAAATCAATCACCACAGAGCCCATGGCTTCGTCCATCGGGACCAGGCCTCTCCCGTACCTTTTGATTCCTTTCCGATCTCCAAGTGCCTTGCTGAAGGCTTCACCCAATACGATGCCGACGTCTTCAATTGTGTGGTGATCGTCTATCTCAATATCACCCTTGGCGTTGAGGGACAGATCAAAGAAACCGTGTGCAGCCATCAGGGTGAGCATGTGATCCATAAAGGGGATACCCGTGGAAATGGCGCACTTGCCCTTCCCTTCTATGGTCAACTGGAGCTTGACATCTGTTTCACTAGTAGTGCGTGTCACCTTGGCGGAACGCTTCTTTGTCTTTCTTGCGGCCATTTTCTTCTCGATTCGGTGATGGGTTGCCAAACACAGACAGACTATAATTCTGCGTCCATCTGTGGTTCAATGTACCGTAACCAATAAGTATATTAGCAAATTCAGGTGCTTGTCAAGCACTAAATCAAGCGGGCACAACCTGGATTTCTATGCGCGGGTTGCAAAGACACGATTATCGAAGAAAAACCAGAACCTGTCGGAGAATTTTCAGCTGACAGTAATGGCAAGTATATGACGAACGAGATCACCCGTGTTCTCAATATGCCGCCAGCTGCATGAGGGATTATGCGGTCACTTCGATATAAGCTGAATAGCTGTGTGGACTCGGAATCGGATAACCATCCCCGAAAGAGACTCTAAGCTTTTCTGCCTATGTATTTACCATAATCCTTAATTACAGGGTCATACTGCTCATTAAACAAGCTGCTTGATATACTGAAATCTGCGGTGGATCTGTTGCAAGCCACTGGGATGTTGTATAATACCGACATCCTGAGCAATGCTTTGACATCAACATCGTGTGG
>JAFDFO010000327.1 GCA_019309815.1 Deltaproteobacteria bacterium | reverse complement strand
AGGCGGGCTCCGATTTGTGCGCCGATAACACCGCCAACACCCAGCAGGATGCCGGCCCTGTAATCCACATTGGCCAGTTTGTTGTGAGCCAGAAGCGCGGATAATGAGATGACCAGGATAGCAAGAAAGGAGGTGCCTACGGCCTTCTGTGCTGTAAAGCCCAGAAAAAGCAAAAGGGGGACCATCAGGAATCCACCCCCCAGGCCGGTGAAAGACGCACCGATCCCAACCAGAATCCCGGAGCCGGCCATCATAAACAGCGTTGCGTTCATTGTGCTTTGTCGGGGCGGTTCACAGGTTTACCTGCAGCCCCTTCTCCTTCAGGTATTCTTTGACCGCTTTGATGCTAAAGGTGCGATAGTGAAAAACAGAAGCGGCCAACAAGACCTGTGCGCCACCTTCAACAACCGCCTCGTAGAAGTGTTCCAGTTTGCCCGCGCCACCGGAAGCCACAACAGGCAGATCCACTACGTCCGAAACGGCCTTTGTGAATTCCAGATCGTAGCCTGCCAGGGTACCATCGCCGTCCATACTCGTCGGAAGGATCACACCCGCTCCAAGATCCTGGCACTCCTTGGCCCATGAAATGGCATCTTTTCCGATCGGCTTGGTTCCACCCGACACCACGAGCTCAAATCCGGAAGGCATGTCCTTGTTCCTTTTTGCGTCAACGGCGACAGTCACCGTCCCCGATCCAAAACGTTCGGCTGCTTCTTTCACAAGATTGGGATTAGCCACTGCGGCACTGTTCATAGAAATCTTGCTCGCTCCGGCTTCCAGGACCAATTCAATGTCTTCCAGGCTCGATATCCCTCCACCAACTGTAAGGGGGACCTCTATTACGGCTGACACTTTCTCGACCCACTCGAGCCTTGTCTTACGATTTTCCAACGTCGCTGCAATGTCGAGCATGGCCAGTTCATCGGCCCCTTCGTTCTGATAGGTTTCTGCGTTTTCTACAGGGTCGCCTGCGTCCTTCAGGTCAACAAAATGGACGCCCTTGACCACCCGGCCCTCTTTCATGTCCAGGCAGGGCATAATCTTGATGGTTTGTGTTGTTTTGTCTCCCATGGTTTGTTTCCTCCTCGTCACAGTCTTTTGTACATCAACCCCCTTAGCTCAAAAGGGTTGTAAGGTCAAGGGGATGCGGACCCCCTGATCCACCGTCTGTCAAGTTTGCCGGAGATTGAAGCTCTCAGACCTGAACGTCCGAGAGCTTCCCACACGCCCGACCTTGGTCGGGCGTATGGGAAGCAGGCCGGTCGCGGCGGTGGGTGCGCCGACGTACTAAGGTACTTCAAGTGCCCACCAACAAAGAAGATCCGGTGAAATCGGCAGACCCGAAGGGCCATACTGTTTTCAAGGCGTTAGCCGCAAAAAACGAAGGAAAGAATAGCCTAGCAACTAACTCGGCAAGGTGACAGATTTCGACGGCCATGCTGTGAAATAACCCGTTGCAATGGTATTGATTATTGTTGGTCCTTGGTTTTTTTGGCGGTGGATTTGGGGACCACTTGAGGCGGTTGTTCAGCTTTTGACAGGGCGCACTGAAGGGTATGGGTGTTTGCTGTAAAAGGAATATATTTTGACAACCACTCTATTTATCGCTTAAAGGAATGCTTGTTTGGGCAACAGCCTGTCAATCGGTGATCGACAAGAGGTTGGGTGTGGTTGACCTGGGTAGACGAATGATATATGAAGACATCAACGTCCGTCCGGTGGCGATCTAAAGCGTTCCAGGAGAAAATGTATAGGAGCCATAGAAGACGTTGGTAGATAACAAGAAGAACACCTTACTGGCCCAGATTCGTTTTGCTTACAAAAAACCTATTGTCCTGGGCGAGTACTCACAGAAGGATACGAAGAATCTGGAGTACTGGATAGACCGCTTCGTTGACGAGGAGGTCAGCCAGTATGGCTTTACGAATATAGAACACGTGTTTAGTGACCACCAGCGCGCCATCAAGATCCTGCTTCTGTACCTTGAGGATCAGGGCGTCATTGAAGAAAGTGGCGTTCAGTCGGAAGAAAAAGAAGCCCTGGAAACCCTCCTTAAAGCAAACTGACGACCACTTTGCCTTTTCCCTTGCTGTGGCAAGTCCACCCACCTGCCTTCCGAATTCTTGTTCACCCAATCCTTGCAAGGTTCCGCGTTTTCCGGTAGACCTATCCGAACTTCTTTAAGGGCGGTTTCTATGGAGAACGGCACTGGGGTTAGCCGGAACAAATGGCTAATCTTTCTATTTGTTGCAGTCGGCATCTTCATGTCGACGCTTGACAGCAGCATCGTCAACATCGCGCTTCCCACGATCATGGCCGATTTTGGCGTAGCCCTCTCGACCATTGAATGGGTCGTAATGATCTATCTTCTTACGATCTCATCTCTTCTGCTGAGTTTTGGGCGGCTGAGTGACATTCGAGGGAGGCGATGGGTATACAGCAGGGGGCTGGTT
>JAFDFO010000326.1 GCA_019309815.1 Deltaproteobacteria bacterium | reverse complement strand
CAGATCCACTGTGACAGTCAAAACAGAATAGCTCACATGGCGCCAGTGCATCATCAGAGAACAACATGAATGAATACGCACCACAGTTGGCAGAATTGGCTGCATCGTGGCAATTGGCACAGTCTCCTATGATGGGATCTGCTTTGTCTACACGATTGACCCCGTATCCAGGGGGCGGGTCGGTGTTACCGTGTGCTGAATCGGTATACATGTCAGCAGTGGCCATGCCTGAAAAGCTGAACACCCACAGCAGTACCCCCGCAGCGATCAGAATTGTCATGGGCAAATATTGTATTTTGGAACGCATAATCCGCATCATCATGAAGTCCCCTACAGGCAGCAATCCTTGATTTCTCTGTCATGCGAGGTGGGAAACGTGTGTGTCCGTGCGGTCGATTAGTCGGCAATATAGGTCCCGACACCCACACTGAAGTTGTCGAAATAAATGGTTCCGGTTACCTCCTGGCCAGACTGCCAGAAACCGAGTTGCCATTCCCTGATCCCGGTTCGGTGTGTCCCGCCGAGAACTTCGCCGTCTTGAAATACATCATCGAGTCGCCATTCCCACGTGTCCTCACTATTGTCGTACATGAACTGGATCTTGTACCATCTATCCAAATCGATGGCTCCTGAGTCGAAGTCTGTGTAACCGCCATTGTTGTAACACCGGATCCTGAATTTAAGGTCACCTTCAATGCTCTCATAGAGCCTCAAGATGGCCACAGTGTTTGCGCTATTATCCTGGAATAAGCCGATATTCTTAAATTCATCGCCTGCAAGACTCTCGTCTTCCACGAGACAATAGAACGTAGTAAAGGTTCTGGGCTGCTCATAACTATAACCATAATCCAGATCGGCCCTTGCCTTGTATCCCGTGTCATCTGAATGAGATTTCAAACAATCAAGCCCGAAACCCACAGGTGGCGTGCCTGGAATAGCGGAGTCCGCATCGAGGACACAATTCTCCCCCACACTTTCTGACCAGTATTCTTCCTCATACCCTTCCCCCTCAAAGGACTCACTGATAATAGCAGATGTATCCAGAGAGGCCGTATAGTTCTCGTCCGTGAGACTGGAGGTAACATCGGTGTACGGTGTTTCCACAGGGACAAACGAATAACCCGGTTTTTCAGGGGTGACGGCGCCTGTCCACCCTGGCCCGGTGTCATAGATTGTGCCTGAATACGTGCCATCCCCGCCCGTCACGACATTAGCACCCGGAAAGCCTCTCATAATAACGCCGTCCAGGGGGCCTACAGAACCGCCGGTGACCGCACCCGAAACTGTGTAGCTTGAAGGCGTGAACCGGACGTCATCAAGATAGATATCCTGGGACCACTCCATTTCCGGACTGGCTTCATAGATGTGAAATCGCACTTCGGTCAATTTATCAAAGGGGTCAATGCCGAAATCGGCTATGGGAATCGTGATCTCCGACCACACGTTGTTTTGAAGTTCTGCAGCAGTGTCAACGATGTGTTCATAGTAAGTTTCGCCAGGGTAGGGCTTCAACATGACGCCAATCTGATAGATCTTGGCTGTATTCACCACCTTCACTTGAAAACTCATACTCTCCATACGGCCCATTTGGACATACGGGTCATATTTCCTCTTAATGATGCCGTGGTCTTCTTCTACAATCCTGGTCCATAGTGTACGTACCCGGATGCACTTTGAGCCGTCAGGTCCGGCGGTGTCTTCAAAAAAGGCCAGTTTGGCATCATTTTCCCTTTTCCAATTTACCCGAATGGTATCATCACTTACATAACTTTCAAAATCATCAACCAGGAAACCCGGGAGGAAAATGTACGGCGTTCTGGTATAAGCCATGATGCCGCTCGCGTGGCAGCTATCAAAAGAGCAGAAAGGTTCTGCACGGTTCAGGATGGCTGACAGGCTATCGTTTCTTTTGTCAGTGGGAGCACCGGCATAATACAGGCCAGTTTGCCAGCGGAAATTGAGGCCGGGAACCGCATTCATGAGTTCTCCATAACGCACCATGACAGGATTGGGTGTCAAGACACCGTCCCAGTGCAAATCCATGGGAGAGCCATGAACATTATGACAACCCGTGCAACTCATATATGAATCGCCGTTCCAGGGACCAAGCGGCACACCGTCGGCATCCGAATCCCAACCCCAATCAAGAGAAGCATATCCGTATATATGGGTTGGGTGGAGGTTATCCATTCCACCGGCTCCGTCCAGGAAATTGGACTTGGTTCCCATGACTGCTTGATGGCAATTAGTGCAGAGGTAGAGGTCGTCGTCATGACTGGTCCGGGGCATATCCATACCGGCCTTGAGGCGATATCCTTTGTTATAGCTGTGTCCAGAAAAAGTACTGATATCGTTTCCTATACGGCTGGACTCATTTACGTCATAGGTCCTTGGGTCGTGGTCGATGTGCGTCCTGGTCAAGTCGTGACACACGTCACAGGTGAGGTTTGCAGAC
>JAFDFO010000102.1 GCA_019309815.1 Deltaproteobacteria bacterium | reverse complement strand
CTACCTTAAATTGGACAGGTGATCCAGGGTTTACTTTTGATGGGGTTGAACCTGATTCGGCCAACAGTGGCGCAGTATTTGGTTTTCGGGTTGAATTCACGGACCTTGATAACCTGGCCCCCGCAACCAAGGAGGTTTGGATCGACCTGGATGACAGTTCTTCGTACGAACCCGGGGAAAAGTTTGACATGATAGAGTTTGACCCCGGAGACACCAACTACCAGGATGGCAAGGACTACTTCTTTGCACGGGCTATAACCCGCACCGGAGACGGAACGCTTGACTACCAGTTCTACTTCCGGGATTCGGAGGCTGACGCTACAGGCGATCCAGCATCTGCTCACTCGCTTGTTGTCAATGCCCTTTCCGGGGAGGTCCTGGAAGCCAAAACATTCGGCGGCACCTCGAGTGACTCCCCCCAGACGGTGCAGCAGACCTCGGATGGCGGATATGCTGTGGTGGCGAATACGGGATCCTTTGGCACGGGCAGTAACGACATCTGGATGTTAAAGTTAAACACTGATTTCAGCGTAGCATGGGAAAAGACCTATGGCGGCACAGGGAATGAAAACGTCGCAGCCATGCAACAGACACAGGACGGCGGATACATTGTGGTTGGAAAAAGTGCATCGTGGAGCACAAACACTTTCTGGATCTTGAAGCTCGCTTCTAACGGCACTCTCTCCTGGCAGAGAAGGTATACCAGGAATGAACAAAACCAAGCCAGTTCCGTCAGAGAGACGCCTGACGGCGGTTACATTGTTGCGGGTTACACGTCCTCGTACACCAACCCCGGATCTATTGTCATCTGGGTCATGAAGCTAAATTCGATCGGAACCGTGGTCTGGGAATATACTTATGACGGCGGTGATGATGATCGTGCGTACTCAGTTCAGTGCACGGCAGATGGCGGTTATGTCCTGGCCGGAACAACAGAGTCATCCGGAGCGGGCAGTACCGATATCTGGGTGTTGAAGCTTAACTCTAACGGCACCGTTGCCTGGCAGAAGACCTACGGGGGAACCGGCTACGAGGAAGCCAGATCAATCCAGCAGACGACCGACGGCGGTTATATAGTCGGAGGAAGAAGCAATTCGTTTGTCCCGGGAGTCACCAAAATGTGGGTCCTGAAGCTCGATGCTACTGGAAACGTTGACTGGCAGAAAACCTATTCAGGCATGTACGGCGACACCTGCAATTCAATTCAACAGACAGCAGACGGTGGGTATATTGTTGCAGGTGACACTTTAATGGGAAGTGAAATGGAGTCACCTGTCCTTATCTGGCTTATCAAGCTTCAGCCGAATGGGGATTACATGTGGGCCAAGACCTACGGTTCCACGATGGAGTGGGCACCTTCCATACAGCAGACGTCAGATGGAGGATACATCGCAGCCGGGAGTACATATTCATATGGTGCAGGAAGTACTGACGTGTGGATGCTCAGAGTTGACGCCAACGGAGAAATCCCCGGTTGCAGTGAAATGGGGAGTAAAACGCCGCTTGTCGCGGACACCTCAGTTGTCGGGCAAAACACAAACGTGACACCCTTTGGGGTAACCGAACTGATCTATGTGACCACGGGAACAACCCTGGATTCATCAGCTACCACATCGGTCCAATGCACCTTCACCCCCTTGTTGAATTATCCGCCGGTAGCCGTCGCTGGAGATGACTACTCAGTGGCTGTTAACGACCTTGTGAGCCTGGATGGTAGTGAAAGCTATGATCCGGATGGGCACGATCCCATAACATATCTGTGGACCATCATCTCTAAGCCGGTCGGGAGTACTGCAGTTCTCTCCGACCCGATTGCTGTTGATCCTACATTTACTGCTGATGTGGTGGGGTATTACACCATTGAGCTGGTGGTTACAGACAACCTGGGAGAGTCAAGTTCCCCGGATCAAATCATCATAGGTGCGCCCGATCAGCTGCCCATATCCAGAACATACGGGGGCACCTCAAGTGATTATCCTGCATCCATTCAGCAGACCACGGATGGCGGTTACATAGTCGCAGGTAAAACGCAATCATTCGGCTCCGGCAACACCGATGCGTGGATACTAAAGCTCAATACCGATCTGACTGTAGCATGGGAGAAAACGTTCGGTGGGACAGGTGGTGACTACGCTTTCACCATGCAGCAAACCACAGATGATGGGTACGTCTTTGCAGGCAATAGCTGGTCTTTTGGCGAGGATGGCTTCTGGGTCGTGAAACTGGATTCTGCCGGAACTATCGATTGGGAGAAAAAATACTCAAGAGGTAATATGGTGGAAGCCTACTCAATACAACAGACAGCAGATGGTGGCTACATCGTAGCCGGGGGAACCAGATCTTACGGTACCCCCGGATCTCTTGTTGCCTGGGTACTGAAACTCGATGCCAATGGAGATGTGGTCTGGGAAAACACATATGACGGACCCGGCAATGACGCCGCCCGTTCTGTCCAAGAGACGGCTGATGGTGGGTACATTGTCGCTGGCAACTACGGCTATGATTTCTGGGTACTCAAGCTCGCTTCCGGCGGGACCATTGAGTGGCAGAAGACATATGGTGGCAATGATAATGAGTATGCCTATGCTGTCCAACAGACGGCTGACGGCGGGTACATTGTCGGCGGAGAGTCTTGGGACTTTTTCGATTCGGACATATGGGTATTGAAGCTGGATTCTGTTGGCAACATAACCTGGAAGAACAAATACAGTTGGTCTGACCCTACGAGCATAGATGATGAGTTTGGCTCCATCCAACAGACAGCAGACGGCGGGTACATCATAGGGGGCCATACCTATCTTTCGTGGGACGGGGAGGAAGGGCCTGATCTCTGGATCATCAAGATTGACTCAAGCGGGCAGGTAACCTGGGATAAGACATATGGTGGATACACCTCTGACTGGGGTGCTTTTGCCAGACAAACTGCGGACGGCGGATATGTCTTGACCGGCATGACTTCTTCTTACGGTGCGGGTTATAATGACATATGGGTTCTGAAACTTGACCCCAACGGAGAGCTCCCGAGCTGCAGTGCCATGGGCACCAAAGGCGCCTTGGCCAACAGCATCTCCGTCACGGTCCTGGATACAACGGAAGTACCCCAGGCGACCACTTATTCTGTCTCAGATACAACCGCTACTGTAATAGACACATCAGCAGACATATCACTTGTGTGCATGTACAGCCCACCGTGGAATGAGCTCCCGGTTGCGGACGCGGGAGATACCCAGGCCGTCTTCACGAACACTCTTGTGACATTGGACGGAAGCGGAAGCTATGATATGGACGGAGACTATCCTCTGACCTACGACTGGACCATGATTTCTAAGCCGGTCAGCAGCACAGCCGTGCTCTCTGATCCCACCCTGGTTAATCCAACATTTACGGCTGATTTGGTTGGCGATTACACGATCAGACTGGTTGTAATAGACACCCTTGACGGAATGAGTGAGCTGTCTCAGGTCGTTGTGAAGGCCGTAGTGCCGGCAGCGAATCCTCCAACATTGGCCTGGACAGGTGATCCCGGATATGAAAGCGACGGTGTTGATCCTGATGTTGGAGACAGCGGGTCCTACTTTAATTTCCGTGTTGAGTATACGCACCCTGACAACTATCCGCCGACTATTAACGAAGTCTGGATAGACCTGAATGACAACGGGACCTTTGAATCCTTTGAGAAACTAGACATGGGTGAAGTCGATTCAGGAGACACCAATTACCAGGATGGTAAAGATTACGTCTACTCCAGGAGTATAGACTATGCTGGAGACGGCGTCCGCAAATACAAATTTGATTTCCACTATGGTGGCGACGCCGCGAGTGGCCCCCCGGCACTTGATGACACCTGGTACTTCACGGTCAACGTACCCACCGGCTCCAGTTATTATGTGGACGGGGACAATGGGAGCCCCCAGCCTCCTTATGATGAAACATCCAACGCTGCTACGAGTATTCAGGAAGCCATAAACTACTGTAAGCAGTATGGTGATGGAACAGGGACTTTCTACGTCAAACAGGCAGCGATTCCGTACAACCAGACCAGCACTATCATGATGGAAACCAACATAAGCCTGAAAGGGAGGGACGAGAATTGGAATCAACCAACTGCTTCTGACTACTCTGATTGTCCGGCTATTCACGGTGACTCAGTTGAGGCTGTTCGGTTTGAGGGTGTCAGCAATGTAACCCTGGACGGATTTGTTCTCACGGGCGGCCCGGGAATAGGAGGAATCGTCGCACTGGATGGCACAGTAACTGAAGTGGCCAACGTCACGATTAGAAACTGCCAGGTTGGTGCTAAAGGCACAACGTGGTGGAACTGCATCAGTCTATACGGTGCTGTGGGTGCCACGATTGAAGGTTGTGATCTTGGTTATGGGAGAGTGGGTATTGGAGGGGCGCTCATGAACCAAATTACTCCCGCTTCTTCCCCACTGGTTATCAGGAGAAACATGATACATGACTGCGACGCCGGCATGAGGTTGTACGGCGGAAGCGTGGGAGGCCATGATATCACAATCGGCGGGGACAGCCTTGACGGGAACCAGGTCTTCTCAAACAACAATGTGGGTATATATTTGCAGGAACTCGGTACCGTGCAATGTGATCCTTGACAATAACAACATCTATGAAAACGGCGAGTTCACCGGTTCTCAGCCACTTGGGGTCATCGGTGCAGGGGTGTATGTTGTGGGCCCTGTTGACCTGGTAACGATTAAACGCAACGAAATCTATGATAATTACGCATCGGGTGTAGCCGTTTCATACGGTTCGAGCGTTGTTGTTGTGGGCGCTGATTCAACAGTTGTCGACACCTTAGAAAACATTCAGAACCTGTACGGCAATGACATTTACAGCAACTCTAGCGGCGCCGGCGTGGTATTAGGCAACCATGAGACCCCAGGGGCAATTTCCGGCAACTACGTTGTTCGAGGAAACCGCATCTATAGCCAGCGGGCCGGAGTTTCTTTGAGGGCATATGTCGGTGGAAATGTGTTGATAAGGCAGAATGAGATCAACAATAACTATATGGGAGGGGTCGACATACAAAACACTTGTGACAACCTCGAGATTATCGAAAATAACATCCACAACAACTCACGGGGTGGAATCCGTACAGGGGATGACCAGGGCACCTTCAATGGCGTCCCCGAATGGACCAATCTGACCATAAGACAAAACAAGATCCATCATAACGGTGCGGGCAGCTACGGCGGTGGTATTAACGTAATACACGCCACGGCAAACATAGATAACAATCTTGTTTACAAGAACCATTTCGGTGGCATCCGGTTTGGAGACTACACCACTGAAGTCAAGAGCAATACGGTCATTAACAATGGTGATGTTGCAAATGAAAAAGGAGGCGGCATTATCTTTGACGACCTTGCAGGTGCGATAAATGACCCGCCCTCAGGCTTTCCCACAGTGCCGTTTCCCATACAGAATAACATCTCGGCCTATAATGTGAGGGCTGGTATCAGGGCCTGTTTCTATGCAACAGAGTTGTATCGTGACTACAACATAGTCTATTCCAACAACCAGGACTTCCTATCAAACTGGTGCGGTACCTGTGCTTCACCTGATTGTACTACAGGTGGCAGAAGGGCACCAAGAACCTGTATAGGAGCCCAACTGGGAAGAGGATGCCACACAGAAACGCCGTTCTGCTGCACCGCAATCGGTGCTTCAGGAGCACTTCCCGGAGAAACGCTCATCTTTGCAGACCCTCTGTTCGAAGACATGGGTAACGACGACTATCATCTGGCAGTTGGTTCGCCAGCGATCGGTGCCGGAGAGGGAGGAACCGACATAGGTGCCTACGGTGGAGACTATCCTATAGATGATGCGGAGATCCCTGGACCCTAAAAGGAGGGGCCGGATCATGAGATCAGCATTACTATTGCTAACCATATTATTGATTGTCCTGGTTGTACCAGTGGCTTGGGCTGGCACGACCATAACACAGGTGACGGCTAATTCTATTGAAGACAGTCTTCCCCACGTGAAGGGCAATTTTGTGGTCTGGCAGGGATACGATGGCAGTGACTGGGAAGTATTCTTGTACAATATGGTAACCGGAACGACGATCCAGATTACGGATAATGACGAAGACGATGTCTCGGCTCAAACTGACGGTCACTATGTCGTGTGGCGGGGTTACAACGGTGGCGAATGGGACGTATTCATCTGGGATGGCAGCCAAACGCAAAGAATCTCAGATCGCGGTGCTGAGGAAACGTTCCCGCAAATCGCAAATGGATGGGTTGTCTGGGCCTCACAGATATCCAATGATGGTTTGATGGAGCCTGGTGAGATCTTTCTGTACGACGCGAATACTCAGACAAGAATGGCACTGTCTGCGGAAGTTGATCCGGGCAATCACCTCGATGACAAGTTGCCAATGATTAATGATGAAGCCGTGATATGGGTTCAAGGGGGCAACATCAGGAACACGACGATATACATGTATCGACCCAGCGACGGAAAAATCATCATCAATCCTGATGGGGTAAAGAGAGCCAGTCCCAGAAGCGACGGTAACCTGAGGGTCTCAACACGACATGACGGCCAGGATGGCGAAATTTTCCTCTACAGTAGTTACTCCAGACAATATCGTCAGATCACAGATAATAGCCTTGCGGACAGATATCCGGGCATCAGCGGGAACAACATAGCCTGGATGGCTGATGGAGAAATCTTCTTGGCCGAATGCCAATATGTCGTCTTAATCGGCCCGAACAAGAAAGTAGTCCTGTCAACAAGGTCAATTCCTACCTTTACATGGGAGTGTGTCGGTTATGATAAGTCCCGGGTTGAGTTTTCCAAGAATTCAGACCTTGTCTCCGGCGACACCTTGGCTTTGCCCTCTGGAGAGCAGGTCTGGCTGGCTGGGAACCCTCTCAAACCGACAAAAGAGGAATGGGAGTCAATTGTAGACATGGTAGAGGGAAACGGCACTGTCTACTGGAGAGTCATAGCAGAGGATGCAGGTGGCAATCTGGGCTTCAGCGAAACGCGCGACTTCGTGATCTCCAGGACCGGAGGGGCAGGTCAGGCAACCGGAATTACAGACGGTGGCTCGGATCCATTGGCTGAGGGAAATGGTATCAGTTGCTTCATTGCCACGGCTGCTGATGGGCAACCCGGTGGAAGTTCGGGTTGGATATTCCCGCTGAGTCTTATGCTCTCTGCAACAGCAGCATTGACTCCTATAGTCCT
>JAFDFO010000325.1 GCA_019309815.1 Deltaproteobacteria bacterium | reverse complement strand
GAACAGGTGGCTGATAATGTGGCATGAAAGAATACAGGACTTTGGCGAGGAAGTTCAACCTGATAGCACCTTCCGTTTCGAATGCCACGGGAGCTTGAGCTGTTTTGGGAAGTGTTGCAACGCCGAAATCACCCTGACCCCTTATGACATTGCTCGGATGCGGCGACACCTGGGGATAGACACAGCCGCCTTCCTTCCCGGTTATTGTAATACTTACACAGATCGTCGAACCGGTTTCCCTTTTGTCACCCTCAAACAAGGGGAAGATGACGGATGCATCTTCTTGGGAAGAGACGGATGCAGCCTCTATGAGAACAGACCAAGCTGCTGCAGAAACTATCCTTTGGCACGAGTCATCGATGAGGACTGGAAAAGCGCCAACCGGGTGGTCAGGTATCACTTACAGCAGCAGACCACTTACTGCGAAGGCTTTGGCCGGGGGCCTGACTTGACCGTAGACAGCTATGTCGAGATGAACGGACTGGGTCCTTACGAAAAGGCAAACGATGTGTTCCTGGATGTTCCCTTCACCTTCAACAGCCTTCCAAAACACCTGAAACAGGACAGGGACGTTCAAAGCATGGTCTTTGACGCTGTGTTCAACTTTGACGGGTTTTTTGAAAAATACGGACACTTTCCGCATACTGCTGTGCCAGATGATGACGGTGAATTGATCGTCCTGATCAGGAACATAGTCTTGAACCTGATCATGAAGACAGGAGAATTAAACCCCGATCCACATTCTTGAGACGGGTTCTAATAGTCGGGGAATACGGATTAGATTGCGTTATAGGTCAATGTAGTCCAGGAGTTGGGGCAGAAGCTCTCCGGCTTTTCCCTGAATGGAAAGGTCGAAGAGAAAACTCTGGGCCGTTTTCGAACGGTTCAACTCTATGACAAAGGCACCTGCGGTTCTTTTTGCCACCAAGCCAAACGATGCAGCAGGCTGCACAACGGCCGAGGTTCCCACGATGAGCATGAGCTGTGCTTTCTGAAGGGATGTGTAGATCGTACGTAGAATCCTTTCATCAAGGGCTTCGCCAAACCAGACTACGTCTGGTCGAAGCAATCCGCCGCAAACCTCGCATGTGGGGAGTATCTTGATTGGGACGTCCCTGTTCTCAAAGATCTGGTTGCATTCCATACATCTGACACGCCAGATGGTGCCGTGCATCTCAATCGGGTTGCTACTTCCAGCCACCCTGTGCAACCCGTCTACATTTTGTGTCACAAGCACAAAGTCTTGAATCCTCTTTTCCATCTCAACAAGGGCATAATGACCTGGATTAGGGTCAAGAGGTTTAATCAGGCCGCGCCTCCAGTCGTACCACTGCCACACCAGTTCCGGGTCTCTTTGAAACGCCTCCAGGGTTGCAAGCTGTTCCGCCCGGTACTGTTTCCATAGGCCGTCTTTTCCCCTGAAGGTGGGCACGCCGCTTTCCTGCGAAATGCCGGCCCCGGTCAAGACCACAACTGTGGAGGAGGCCTTGATTCTCTCTGCAGCCTGCCTAACGGCCTCATTGTCCATGACGTGCCCCCTAACCGTTCGTTAAAGCGCGGTCCGCCTTTGTCAAATTAAGGCGGAGACACCTGAAGGGCTTCACAGGAAAGGCTATTTAGCCTTACTCTGTTCCAGTATCTTCTGAAGGGCTATGGCGCACTCAGCTTTGTTTTCGTCCGGACAATCAATATCCAGAATCTGTTTCTCCAAGTCGATCTGATTGACCTTGGCCTGAAACTTTTTCGCCTCCTCGGTCACCCGTCTTATGATCTCAGCGTCATGTTTGTCTGTAATTTTGAACCATTTTATCAATGCTTTAAGCATCCTTTCCCCTTAATTGTAATACCTGACCGTATCAATCTTGTTTCAAGAATTTTCCAGTTATCCTGTAAATGTCTAAACAGAGTTGGTATGACTCTCACCGGATTTTTGAATCTTTGTAATTCTTTAGCATTTCACTCGAACCCTTGAATCCTGGATCCCTTGACCCCTCTGGGATATCGCCTGTTCAATTGGAGATAACCCATCTATTTGGCCTGAATTAACTACAACTAATATGGAGATGATCCTTTGATCATTCTCATATGTTCAACCTTGATACATCTGTCCATCACAACCTCAAGGCTTGCCTCCCGTGCCTTTCTTGCGGCGTCGTTGTGGACAATACCTAGCTGCATCCAGACGACGCTGGCACCAATCTCGACGGCATCATCCACAATAGGAGGTACGGCATCTGGTTTCCTAAAAACGTTCACAATGTCAACGGGAAAAGGAATGGCTTTCAGATTTGGATAACATTTCTCTCCCAATATGTACTTTTGACCAGGGTTGACCGGCACGATCCTGTAGTCGTTTTCCTTCATATATTTGGCCACCTGATGGCTGTCTCTTTCTGGTTTAGGGGATAGGCCCACTATGGCTACGGTCTTGTATTTCTGAAGTATTGCCCCCATCTCCTCAGGTGGCGGGTTGTTCGCAGCTATTTCACAAAGTTGATCCGACATTGCTCACTCCTGCCACTCCCTCACTAGAAGCTATCTCAAAAACACATTTAAGACTTAGTGGTCCCGTTGGCAAGCCTCAAAGAGCGGGAGTAATGGAGTGATGGAGTAATGAGAAAAAAGTCCAACACTCCAATACTCCTTGCGAATTCAGCAGTCGAGGCCCCGAAACCTGATTCGCATTTTTGAGATGGGTTATGGTTACCATATGCAATCGGGTCGTCCGGGTCAAGGTGCCATAGCCCAATGCCCCCGTTCCCCCCCCCCTTTTACCTTGACACTGAACTGACTTCCTTATACTTGGCAAGTAGGTTTTATCATTACGTTATCAAGATGGATCGTCTAGGATAAATCTCCCTCGAGAAGGAGGCATGATCATGGCGACGCAAGGCACTAATTTCAGGGTTGAACGAGACACTATGGGGGAGGTCCAAGTCCCTGCAGATGTCTACTATGGCGCCCAGACCCAGCGTGCGGTGCAAAACTTCCCAGTAAGTGGCCTCAGGTTCCCAAGGGTTTTTATCAGAGCACTCGGTCTTATAAAGAAATATGCGGCGCAAGTAAATGCTGATCTCGGGCTTCTAGACCCCAAGCACGCCAAAGTCATAATGGCAGCAGCTGACGAAGTGGCAGTCGGAACGATGGACGAGCAATTCGTAGTAGACCTTTTTCAAACAGGATCCGGTACGTCCACGAACATGAATGCCAATGAAGTCATTGCCACAAGGGCAAACGAACTCCTTACCGGCAAGCGAGACTCAAAAAATCCGGTGCATCCCAATGACCACGTGAACATGGGACAGTCGAGTAACGATGTCATCCCCACCGCCGCTCACATAGCTGCACTATGTTCTATTCATGAGGATCTTATTCCTTCCCTGGAGACCCTTCACGAGTCTCTGCGCCGCAAATCCGAGGAGTTTGACTCTATTGTCAAAATCGGACGGACCCACCTCCAAGATGCCGTTCCGATCCGGCTGGGTCAGGAGTTCGGCGGGTATGCTCACCAGGTAAAGCTTGGCATAAGACGTCTCCAGGGACCCATGCGCTCACTTTCGGCACTCGCCCTTGGCGGGACCGCAGTGGGGACAGGTCTGAACACACACCCGGAATTTGCTTCCCGGGTGATTGAATTAATTTCTCAAGAGGCTGGCTGTCAATTCGCTGAGGCTGAGAATCACTTTGAAGCCCAGGCGAATCAGGACGCGGCCGTCGAATCCGGTGGCATCTTGAAGACGGTCGCTGTGAGTCTGATGAAGATAGCAGATGATGTCCGGTGGCTTTCCTGCGGTCCCCGCTGCGGCCTTGGAGAAATTAATACACCGGCTCTTCAGCCGGGGTCTTCAATTATGCCCGGGAAAGTGAACCCGGTCATCGCAGAATCCGTCATTCAAATTGCTGCGCAAGTCATCGGGAGCGACGCGACCATCACCATGAGTGGGCAGGTTGGCAATTTTGAGTTGAGCGTGATGCTTCCCGTGATTTCTCACAACCTGTTACAGTCGATCAGGATCCTTGGATTAGCGGCGGAGAACTTTGCCGAGAAATGTATCAACGGCATCACAGCCAACGAAGCCACGTGCAGTGCTTTTGTAGAGAACAGCCTGGCCCTGTGTACGGCGCTTGTTCCTGTCATAGGATACGAGAACGCTGCAGCGATTGCTCATGAGGCTTACGCAACGGGCAAGACGGTGCGAGAGGTAGCTATGAAGAAGAAAGTGCTCCCTGAGGCACAACTGACAGAATTGCTGGACCC
>JAFDFO010000101.1 GCA_019309815.1 Deltaproteobacteria bacterium | reverse complement strand
AACAAAAGTAACAAAAAGTGTTAGCAAGACCTGAATCGAGCCTCCCATCAGGACTGATTTCTTGATTTGCAGCAGCCTTTGAAGTGAGAACTCGATCCCGATAGTAAAAAGCAATAACACAACGCCGACTTCAGCTAGAATTTCAACTTCATGAACTGCCTTTACCAGTCCAAGTCCGTAAGGCCCGGTTAGTATCCCGGTAAGCAGAAATCCCACAATCGCCGGCACGCGAAGTCGATGGCATATGAAGAGGATAGCAATGGACAGCCCAAATATGATGACAATGTCATTTAGCAGCACTATTTCCATATTCTAATTTACCTTCTAATTTCATGTCGAAAAGCCCAAATCGAGAAACGGCAGGATTGGAGACAACTTCCCGTTACCTCTATTTCAGGAAATGTCAAGATATGAAAATCATATTATAGCCCGAGTTCAATGAGTAAGTGCAACACTTTTAGGTTTTGAGGCTTCCGCGGTATGATCGCGAGATTATGCCAAAAACGTATAAACGCCTGAGTGTAGAGAAACGAGACATTCTTGCCCTACTCAGAAGTCAAGGCCATTCATTAAGGGAAATCGCCAGGTTTCTAAACCGAAGTCCCAATCCTCCGCGAGCTGATTCTTCAGGTAGGAAGAATCGCTCTCAGTTCACCTCCTCGATTGCACGCCCAATCGTCAGAAAGGAAATGCCTTGCTGCCCAGCCGTGCTAATCATGACACACTCTATGACAGGCTTGTTCACATTCGAGTCCGACATCCACTTCACAAGGAAGTTTGCCCCAAAACCTCCAGCCATGTCCGACTCTTTGACAGTATAGTGGGTGGATGCCAATGGCCCCAGTCTTACAGGTTTTTCCAAATACGATTTCAGGAGTTTGCCTGTTGAATCATGATACCTGACCGAGGTTATCGTAATTGAAGCCGTGGGCTCCACATTCCGAATGCTAAGACTGGCCGTTAAGTTGAATGGGTGTTGCTTATGCCCGTGGTAGACATGTGAATAGACAGGGATATAGATTGTCTGACCCTTCGACAAGTTAGTCTCGGATGCGGCGTGTCTTTCACCAAGCAATATTCCCGTCAATACGGTGGACGCCAAGAAGACAAAAACCCAGATTCTTTTTCTATTGAACATCATTTTCATGCTCCTTTCGCAAAAAGGTAATCTTAAATCTGCTAGTAGTAACCTAAAGCTCCATGCCGCTAAACAGCTCAGGTCGAACTTGACTGGGAAATGCACCGAAAAATGGGTTCTTCAGGGTTTGTCCGAAGCCTTGATGACCCTATATGGCCTCGAAGTTTTCAAACTTCAGGTTTTTCAAACGAACTTCCCACGAACCCACGAGCGTTAATCGGCCAAATGTCAGGATTTTAAAATCTTATCGAAACTGAAGAGGGACTGCAATTGAAATCAGATTGGGGGTTCTCGACTCAAGATGCCTTTACATGTGCTTGAATCGCCCAAATTTGTGATGTGGTTACAGGAGCTTGAGAAATCAGGGCCTCAAAAGGTCACGATAGGTGGATCAAATCACGCCATTGGGTGATCCCTCGCCACCGAGCTCTCAAGCGTAGGCCTTCAAATCGTTAGTGCCCATAGTCTGGCAGGTGAAGCCAGGGTGGTCGATAATCTTGAAGAGTTGGTGGCCTCAAGAGCTACCCATAGTTTCTTGTAATCGTGAAGTGACAGTCGTTTGGCCTGAAGGAAGCCCTGTAGTCAAAGATATCAAACCGAAATCGGAAGGAGCAGCGAATTCAATGAGAAAAGGTGTAGGTTTTTTTGGGCGGACACGTCTTATGTTGGAAAAGGCTAACTAAAACATAGCAAAGCAAACAACTTTATCGAAGTGGAATAGGAGAACGGCAGGCTTGGTTCTTGCCTCTCTCTTGTTGTTTTTCTCACACAATGGTCTTCTGCAAGGCTTGCTCGCCATTCTCCTCGGTTACTACTTCGAGCATGACAACGCAGACGGTACGCCCTCCAACAAGTTTCTCACTCTTCTGTCTATCTCACTCTTTTCGGATTCGATTGACAGATTGGTTGCCCGGAAGCCGGAGGAAGCCTCAGGGTTTGGGGGAAAGCTGGGCAGTTGGCGCGATTTGGCCACCTATCAGATGTTCTCACTCTGTGCCTCGTGGCTCTTCTGGCCGGAGATCCTCAAGACGTTAACTTGAAGGCTACCAAACTCTCTGAAATCTATCCCCCTTTCCTCTCTATTCCCCGATTCTCTCTTCAGTCTCCTGCTCTTCCTTACATTTAATGCACAAGGTGGCTACAGGCCGGGCCTTCAATCTACCTTCTGGAATCTCCCTTCTGCATTCGTCACAGATACCAAAAGTGCCATTTTCAAGTCTGGTCAACGCATCCTTGATTTTTCTTGTCAGGATGCTTTCCCTTTCCTTAATGTGAAAGGCAAAACTTGTATCGGACTCCATGGATCCCCGGTCAAGGTAATCAGGATGGTGAGCCCTAAAGCCGGTCCTACTACCGGCAATCTCGTTGGGTTCTGTCAAAAGCTCATCTAATCTTTGACTGAGCAGCCTCTCAAAGTGTTCTTTCTTCTTCATGTCAACACTCCGGGCGGAAAACTAAGACTCATAGCAAAAGATGTTGCTCGTAATCTCTAATGGCTCATCAAGAATACGTTGGGCCATATCCTGCGCTGCACTCTTATCGCCCGTTCTACTCTGCAAAAACAAGTGCACAGTGGGACGAGCAAAGTTTATGTCACAAGGGAGCCCGTTGGGAAAACCAATCAAAAAACGGGCAATTCTGAGGAAGACATCAGCTTGTCTGCCTTTCCGCTGGTTAGTGGAGGAAACAGTCAAATATACGATGTGGAATCGTAAGTGAGCTTCTGTTATAGGATTGGCTTCTGGTGGGCCATTATCTTAAAGGAATCTTAACCTCCAGAACCCCGACACTTTCTTGTGCTCGAGAACTTGCGGCATTTGGTCTTAACAACGTCCAGCGATTCAGGGTATTAAAGACAAATCATAAGCCGCTGGAGACCGACCGGTGGGTGGTGAAGTAGTGGAGGTTCTGGTTCGGAAGCACAAACTCCAAGTGAAGATACGACATGGCCGATCTTGAATTCGGCCAAATCCCCTGGCAGATACTAGGTACCTGACTTTTGGGAGTCACACCGAAACCACAACGCATAGGTATTCAGATCACATTACCAAGGATCACATATAGGGGCAGCGAAAAAGTAAAAAGCCCCAAAACCAAGAAGCCCAATGCAATGAAGGTAGTAATAAAGGTTATGGATTTGCAGGACCGAGTCCTAATCGACTTGCTCCTTAGGTTCTTGGATACGGGAAATAATCATCAACGCACCTATGCAAACACCAGTCACCACCCCGACGGTTACGAGCTCCATCCATTTCGGCCACGGAAGTTCCATCACGGTTGTCACCCCCTTCCATTAAATGAAGTCAATCCGGTAAGAGCTGTGCCTGATTCCCGCTAATTATCGTTTTGCCGCGAACTACCCAAAATTCTTGACAAGAATATAAGACGAGAAAACAGTTTGCACAATCAGAAAATGATGATACTATCGTTCGAAATAACCGAAATGGCGAATTGAATTATGGAATGGCTAAACTATCATCATCTTTTCTATTTCTGGGCTGTAGTACACGAGGGAGGCGTGACATCGGCTTCCAAAAAGCTTCTGCTTTCACCCTCGACCATCAGTGCCCAAGTTGGCAACCTCGAGGAAGCTCTCGGCGGCAAACTCTTTCGCCGCATTGGACGGAACCTGGAGCCTACGGATATGGGACGCTTGGTTTTCCGTTATGCGAATGAAATTTTTTCTCTCGGCCGAGAAATGATGGAAACAGTCCAGGGACGTCCCATTGCAGGCCCACTGTCATTAAAAGTCGGGGTCGTGGATGTCCTGCCGAAGCTGATTGCCCGCAAAATTCTGGAACCAGGATTGAATCTTCCGGAAGGCGTGCATCTGGTCTGTTATGAAGACAAGAAGGAGAGGTTGCTTGCCGAACTGGCTATCCACAACCTTGATGTGGTCTTAAGTGATTCGCCAATACGAAAGGGTTTGAGTATCAAAGCATACAATCACTTGCTTGGCGATTGCGGGGTTACATTCTTTGGAGCTAAGCAGTTGGCAATGCGCTTTCGGCCTGGTTTTCCGAAATCACTTCATGGGGCCCCAATGCTCCTTCCGTTGGATATGACGGTATTGAGGGAAGGCCTTGAAAGGTGGTTTGAGTCTCTTGAACTAAGACCGATGATTATGGCCGAGTTCGAAGACAGTGCTCTCATGAAAGAATTCGGTCAGAATGGTCACGGTGTCTTTGCAACGCCCTCTGTCATTGAAAAGGAGGTAAAACGCCAGTATAATGTTCAGGTTGTCGGACGAACTGAAGCAGTACGTGAACGCTTCTATGCCATCTCTTACGAACGCATCATCAAACACCCGGCAATTACGGCAATTTCAGGCGCCGCACGCAAAGGCCTTTTAGAAAACAACAAGGAGTCCGATTAGAAAGGACCAGAGACATGGTCCAAACTGAAATCAGCGAAGCCATCCTTGATTCGAACGCTGGCAACGCTAAACAGCAGTTCTTTGTTGACTTCTATTCCATCGTGGCATTGTCATTTCGAAATGATGGAAAGGGAGGCTTGGTTGAGCTGTCCGGGCTTCGAGAGGCGCATGCCATAGATTAGCCTTGCTGTGTCCGAGTTTGGGCGATCCTTTTTATTTTCTTGGATTGATTTGCCAGCTCGGAGAGGTGTTTCTTATTGACAGGGACGTTTTATTGGGTGCCATGATCATAAATTTGGGAAATCTCAAGATGTGGAACTTTAATCAGAATCTTCTCACCTCGAGCAGGACGATGCCTTCGCCAATCCCTTGATTCGTGATGCCTTTACAGAATCGCAAGAATGGAGGGTCCGAAATATCTCAAGATTTGCCAGGGGAAATTTCTTGTTATCTTGAGTTACGAATTGTCTCGGGCAAAGACAAGTGAGGAAGCCACAAATCAAATTCTGCAATGGTTTATCGATTCGAGATCTATATGAGCCATGCCGACCTCATAAGAAAGAATACAATAACCTTGACCGATAGACCAAATGGTCTTATATTTAGCGGAATTTCCAATCATCATGGCGGCGTCATTTAACATGTCGAACCACCGATAAGATTGGAAGAACAGTCGGATTCTGAGCGAAACGGTGAAAATTCCTAACAACAGACGAAAAAACTCCCTGCTGATTCTGTTTCTGATTTTATGCGTTCTAGGTCAGCCGGTACTTTCCAGCCCTGTTTTGTGTTTTGCGGGAAGCGATCATGTGGAGGTTGAGATGGCACATGATAGCCCTGCAAGCTTCTCCCAATGTCAGGTTACCCGTTCACCAAGTTCTCAGACCAGGGGAATTGACGTTGCTGCACAAGAGAAGGAGGATCAGTGTTTCGATATTCCCATGTCCGGCCATCTTGCTCTAACCAATACCAACTCGTTCGATCAGGCCTCGCCCCAAACTGATATTCTGACACAAGAGGCCTCGGGTTTCGCCTTTTGTGATCCTCGCACGTGGCACGGAAATACCATTTTATCCGACCTATTACCCTTTGAGGCGTCTGTTTCTTCGTCTCTCCAGAACACCATCCTGCTCATTTGATCAATCCCCAGAAGTTCCCCTAAGACCTTATAGTATCAGCCAAGCATCTGAATATTTGTGCCAACGTTTCCCTCTGGCCCACAAAGAGGTTACTCCATGTGTTTGAAAAGACTATTCACAGGCGTTGTTTTCGTCCAGATCCTATGCTCGACCTTTTGGACCTGGTGGTTACCTGAACCCGCATACGGAGGTGAGACATCCGTAATCAAGGAGTCAGCGGAGCGGGAGAGGGCTGAATCAACTGAACCTCTAACCTTAAGGGGCGCTTTGTCCCTTGCTGTAATGCACAACCCGAAACTGCAGGCATTCTCGGCAGAGCTCCGGGCCCTTGACGCTGACGCCTTTCAGGCCGGGCTTCTTCCCAACCCCGAGCTCGGGGTTGAAGCGGAGAATTTTGGCGGCTCTGGTGACTTCAGCGGTACGAACGCTATGGAGACGACTGTACAGCTCAGTCAACTTATTGAATTGGGTGGTAAGCGTTCAAGGCGGAAGCAGGTGGCTTCTGCGGAACAAGATCTTGGTAAATGGGATTATGAGATTGAATTGTCTGACATATTAACAGAGGTAGCAAAGAGCTTTGCAGAAGTTCTTGGCGCACAGGAACGCCTGAGCCAGAGAGAAGAGCTCGTCAAGCTTGCCATGCAGGTTCTGAACACGGTGGAGGAACGGGTCAAGGCCGGGAAAGTTTCGCCATTGGAAAAAAACAAGGCCAGGATCGCCTTGTCGACCGCGAAGATTGACTTGGAACGCGCAAGGCGAGATCTCGAGGTGTCACGCACACGGCTTGCGGCCACATGGGGAAGTAAGTCGCCATTGTTTCAGAATGTGGAAGGTGACCTTTTTGAAATAGCGCCAATACCGTCCTCGGAAGAGTGTGAGAACCAGGTTTGTCAGAACCCGAATGTATCTCGGTGGACCAGTGAGTCGGCTCACCGGCGAGCTGTTGCGGAATTAGCCAGCGCCAACGGAACCCCCGATGTGACGTTTGTTTTTGGCGCTAAACGTCACAACTTTGATGATGAGACTGCTTTGGTGGCTGGTTTTTCGTTCCCTCTTCCCGTCTTTGACCGGAACCAGGGCGAAGTTCTCAGTGCACAGCACAGATTAGCAAAGGTGAAGGAGGAAGAAAAGGCAGCGAGATCATCTGTCTTTGCTACCCTCGGTGAGAGATACGAGTCCCTTGCAGGAGCGTATGCAGAATCAACGGCTTTGAAGGAAGATGTCCTCGTGGTAGCCAAAGAAACCTTTGAAGCCGTAAGAGAGGGATATGAGTTTGGCAAGTTCGGCGTGTTAGATGTCCTAGACGCTCAACGGACGCTCTTTGAAGTCCAGGAGCGATATATAGATGCTTTGGTCGTTTACCATACTGCACTGGCAGACGTAGAACGCCTGACGGGAGCTCATTTGAAAAGGTATCAACTTGGTGAACTCCGTGTGCTTGGAAAAAACCGATCAGAACTCAACGGAAAGGGATTGTAGCGATGAAGCACAATATAACTAAAATGAAATGGGTGATGAGCGCGGCGATAGCCATTACTGTGCTTGTTGCCATTTATGGTGTCAGCGTCTTTCGTCACCATGCAACAACTCCAGATATGGCACTGGCGGTAAAAAGTGGTGGGGCAGATGCGGGACACGAGGATCATGACGATCACGATGAGCATGATGGCCTCGAAGCTTCTGGTGAGCATGATCACCTTCATTCCGATGCCGAACATGATGAATCAGGAACAACGACCTGCCTGTCCGACCAGGTAAGAAAGGATGTGGGTATTGAACTTGCGGTTGCTGGTCCTGGGGATCTGCACGTCCAAACCGCTTTGTTTGGCGAGGTCATCCTCAATCGGGACAAGGTGGCGCATGTTGTTCCCCTGGTGCCGGGTGTTGTTCGGGAAATTAGAAAAAGCCCGGGTGACTCCGTCAAAGAGGGACAAGTCATGGCAATTATTCACAGTCAAGAGCTTTCCGATGCCAGGGCAGCTTTTCTTGCGGCCAGAGCTCGTCGCGAATTAGCCGAGACAACATTGAAACGAGAAGAGGGCTTGTGGAAGAAGAAGATTACTTCAGAACAGGAATACCTGGAAGCCAGGCAGGGTTTAGCTGAAGCTACAATTAACATGAAGGCGATCGAGCAAACGCTTCGAGCTCTTGGTCTGTCGGACAGAGAGGTTAAAGAGCTTCACACAAGCAACCCGCCTCTGGAGTTGACTCGCTATGCCATCAGAGCTCCAATCGCGGGGACGGTAATCAACCGGGAGATATCGATAGGAGAAAAAGTAGACGATGGCAAAGAAGTATTCATTATTGCAGATTTAGGCTCGGTTTGGGTCGATCTTAAAGTCCCCCAGAAGTCCCTCCCTTATGTAAGAGAAGGAGACAAGGTCACGATCTTTGCCCAAACTGGAAGCCCTTCGGCAGAGGGTGTCGTTTCTTATGTCTCACCCATTGTCGGCGAACAGACACGAATGTCCTTGGCCCGCATCGTTCTTCCGAATCCAGTAGGAGAATGGCGACCTGGACTCTTTGTCACAGCAGAACTTACTGTACATGAGGAAACGGTGCCACTTCTTGTTCCAAAGGCAGCCGTTCAAAGATTGGATGGAGAAACCGTTGTCTTTGTGGAAACGGAAGGGAGGTTCGAAACGAGACCGGTAGCTATTGGGCGTTCCAACACAACGTATTTGGAAGTGTTGTCCGGACTTAATAGAGGAGAAACCTATGTTGCCGAAGGTGCATTCAGTCTGAAAGCAAAAATCATCACAAGTGATATGGATCCGCACGCCGGACACGGGCACTAAAAGCTATGGCCATGAATCAAAAACTATCAAACGGTAATTTAGAGGCCGGGGCCTTGGGCATTATCGACAAAACCATACATTTGTCCCTGAAATTTCGAGGCTTGGTCCTTGTGGGCGTTTTTGCAATTATTGCTCTTGGTCTTTATCGATACTCAGACATGCCCGTAGACGCTTTCCCCGACATATCGCCCATCATGGTCCCTGTCTTTGCCGAAGCTCATGGAATGGCGCCAGAGGAAGTTGAACGTCTCATAACCTATCCCATTGAGTCAGCCATGAATGGGCTGCCCGGTGTTAGACAAATCAAGTCAACATCAGCATTCGGCATGGCTGTTATCTATGTCTATTTTGAAGACGACGTGAACATCTATTTTGCCAGGCAGCTAGTTGCCGAAAGGCTGGCAGGAGCGATGTCAGATCTGCCGGAAATGCATGATCCGCCCACGTTGGGTCCCATATCGACAGGTCTGGGGCAAATCTTCATGTACTATTTGACCATGGACAAGAGCGTCGAAACAGGGGGAAAGGCCCCTGACCTCTATCTTCGCGAACTCAACGACTGGGTTATCAAATTCCAGCTGCAAACTGTGCCTGGCGTTACAGATATCCTTTCCATTGGCGGTCACGTGCTTCAGTTCCAGATTAAGGTTGACCCCTATGCCCTGCAGAAATTTGGCCTCTCCCTCGCAGACGTCACCGAAGCTGTTCAAGACAACAATCGGAACGCAGGCGGACAGTTTCTCGTTTTAGGGGCAGAAGAGTACCTGGTACGGGGGCTTGGCCTATTAGAAAAACTGGAAGATATCAGAAATATCGCCGTCTCGGTTGTCGATGGAATCCCGATAACGATTGGCAGCTTAGCAACAGTTGATTACGGCAATGAGATACGCCGGGGCGTTGTGACACGTAACGGAGAGATGGAGGTGGTTTCCGGGCTTGTTCTCAAGCTGTTTGGAGAGAACACCTCTGAAGTGATCGATCGTCTGTACAAGAAAGTGGACGAGGTGAAAAACGGGCTTCCTGAAGGCATTCAGTTGGTGCCCTACTATGAGCAGGCAGAACTCGTTCACAATGCCACCTGGACGGTGAAGAAAGCTTTACTTCAAGGCGCCTTGCTTGTGCTTCTCACGCTGGCCTTATTCCTGGGAAACTTCAGATCCTCTCTGATCGTCGCCATATCGCTTCCTTTTTGTGCGTTAATAGCCGTCATATTCATGAGGTGGTACGGGGTTTCGGCAAACCTCATGTCGCTGGGTGGTATCGCTATTGCCATTGGTATGTTGGGAGATGGCACAATCGTCATGGTAGAAAACATATACCGCAATTTGAATGCTCCCGTAAAAGCCGGAAGAGACAGGCTTTCCGTTATCTTCAGTTCGGCCCAGGAGGTCAGCAAGCCAATTGTCTTCTCCATAGCTATCATTATTGTTGTTTTCCTCCCTATTTTCACCCTGCAGGACATTGAGGGGAAGATGTTCTCACCCATGGCATTCACCACTTGTTTTGCACTCGTGGGCTCTCTGGTTTTTGCAATCATTGTATCCCCGGTCTTAGCGTCTTTCATGTTGAAGCAAGGAAAGAAAAAAGAGCTTCGGATTATCAAATATCTAAAAATGATCTACCGCCCCATGTTGGAGTGGACAGTCCGCTGGAAACGCACCGTTGTGGGTCTTGCCCTCGGCTTATTTTTGGCTGCTTTGTCCTTGCTTCCCTTTGTTGGGAAAGAGTTCATACCAACCCTCGAGGAAGGTTCCATCCTCATTGGTGTAACGATGCCCCCGTCAATCGCTTTGGGAAAAGCAACTCAGACAATTATGAAACTCGAGAATAAAATCATTCTTTATGATGAGGTCGAGGAAACCATTTCTCGTATTGGAAGACCTGAAGCGGGGAGTCATCCCCATCCCGTCAATTATGCGGAAATTCACTTGGATCTTAAACCCTTTGAAGAATGGTCGAACTTTGACAGCAAGCAAGACTTGATCGAGGCCTTGAGCAAAGACCTTTCGTCTTATCCAGGGGTTCAGTTGACTTTCACTCAGCCCATTCAGAATGCTTTTGATGAGCTGCTTTCAGGAATAAAAGCCCAGTTAGCTATCAAGCTGTATGGGGAGGACTTAAGCGTACTGAGACAAAAAGCGAGGGAAGTCCATGTGGCCATAAGAAATGTTCCCGGTCTTGTGGATCTTTCCGTCGAACAAAGCTTCGGTCAGCCGCAGATCCAGATCCTGACAAACAGATCTGCATGCTCGCGATTTGGCGTAACAGTAGCTCAAATCCTCGAACTTGTTGAGATGGCAGTTGGCGGTGAAGTAATTGACAACATTTACCTTAACACCCGCCGGTTCGGAATTCATGTCAGGTATCAGGAACCTTACCGGGCAGACCCCGAAGCAATCCAAAGTATGCTGATCCATACTGGCGATGGATCGCTCATTCCACTATCTCAGGTAGCGGAAATAAAAGAGGTCCTCGGCCCAATTCAAATCAACCGGGAGAAGAACCAGAGGCGTTGGATCGTGCAGGGGAATATTCGGGGTAGAGACTTGGGAGGCGTCGTAGAAGACGTCCATGACCGCATCAGTGAGAAGGTGAATCTGCCGCCGGGCTATTTTATCGAATACGGCGGCCAATTCGAGAATCAACAGCGAGCCATGAGGCGCCTGTCTATCATTGTGCCCATCGTGATCGCACTCGTATTTGGGCTGCTGTGGATATCTTTCGGTTCTGCACGACAGGCACTGATCGTTATTCTGAACATTCCACTGGGCCTTGTTGGTGGGGTGTTGGGGTTGTACGTCGTCGGTGAGCACCTTTCTGTTCCTGCCTCCGTGGGGTTCATTGCGCTATTCGGGATAGGGGTACAAAACGGAGTTGTTCTGGTCACCTATTTGAATCAACACCAAAAACAAGGAATCGGGTTTGAAAAGGCGTTGATAGAAGGCGCCTTGCTACGCCTGCGTCCCGTGCTGATGACGGCAGTTACCACGGTGCTGGGTCTTCTTCCCCTGCTCTTGGCAACGGGCATCGGATCCGAAGTCCAAAGACCCCTGGCGACAGTTGTCGTCTTTGGGTTAACCACATCAACCCTTATGACCCTTTTCATCATTCCTGCCATTTACGGCTGGATTGAAGGAGGAAAGAACATTGAGAAACGGGCAACGTCATAAGCAACACTGAGTCGGAAGATTGGGCCGGCCTATAAACATGGAAAAAGACTTTAATGGAGAGGAGGTTTATGATGAGCAAGAAAATTGGTGGCATTGAACTTTTAGCCGGTCTTTGCCTTGCCATGATCGTGGTTGCAGGGTGCACATCATCAAGAGTAAATCTTGTCAGGGCGGAGAGGATTACAGTCGAACGAATGGCTTCCAAGGGGCATGTTAAAATCGGTAAGGTGTATGTTTATCAAGAAGAAGGTGGCCTTGTGGTTTCAGGAAGAGTAAAACCCAAAAGCGTAAATCTGCGACCTGCCGAGGGTCACGTAGACATAGCAGTGGTTTCTCCAGACGGCCAAGTTGTTGAAACAGAAAGTGTGGCACAGACACCTGCGGTCGGGAGCAGCCAGAGAAACATTTCGACTGCGAGAAAAACGCTGCGGCCAATATGTAATTGGGCCCCGGTGTCTCAGGAAAGGCCCGCCTTCGCTGAAGCTTCCGCCTTCGTCCCGTTCGCGGAATTTATTGCAGCTGCCAGCCCAGTATGGCATTATCTTGAATTTGGCTTGAGAAGAACCCGTCTGTTCTTTACTTGGTCTCCCGTACCAGCTTTCTGCTCAGCCCTATGACTTCGTAGGGATTTTCCCCAGCACTCATTAGTCCTTGCATGAGTTCTGGGGTGACCGCAAACTCCCTCACCACTTTGATAAATTCTTCCGAGCTGTTGAGATGTGAGATGAGTTGAGCAATATTCATGGCTTTGGCATTGGGCTTCGAGGATGTCTTGTAACTAATTGTCTGACGAATTTTGTCCATGTCAACCGCAAGCACTGCCCCTTTACCTCTTTTCTGCGATTGGTTCCACTTGACCAAAATTCCAGCACCCTTCTCTTCTGACAGTTGTTTCTTCTGATCCTCCGTCAGTTTCTTCACGAACAAGGTCCTCTTACCAGGGCTCACGCCAAGCAATACCTGTATAGCATCATCCTTGCAACTGTTCGGACAGGCGATGAAGACGTACTTCTCTCCCGTCCTCAAAGGATATTGCTTCTGGACGACCTTGGCTGTGAAATAACCCCACGCAAGTCCCGGACAGGCATCACCGTGGAACTCCGCACTTTTGAGAAAATCGTAAGGAGCTCCTAAAGACCAGGCACGCAAAATACTTACAATACCAGAAGTGTCCGAACCACTCACCCCTGTGCTTGCTTTCTTCCAGAAATCCGGCTCGTAAACGTGTTCGTCCCCTATATGGAGCTTCCCAACCCTTCCTTCCTGACCATCATATCTAATAACGACACACTCTTTTGTGTCCCGCTTGTACAAAGCAATAATCAAATGGTAGTTTGAAGGGCGGCGGAAAAGTAGAAGGTTGCCCTTTCCCACAGAGCATCCAGTTTCTCCTTCTACCATATCCACATATTCTTCTGTGCTCCTGCCAGCCAAGTTTACGTATGTGGAATCGGTTAGAACACAGAGGTTGGGATCTCCTCTCTGTGCCCCCAAAGTCTTCAGCGCTCCTCTGACAAGCCCTCTCACATCTGTGCCACAGGACCCGTCAACAGCCGAGAACAACAACAACGTTACTGCGAAAAAAACCTTTAGCCATCCGTTCATAGCACACTCCTTCTTACAAGGCTTATTAATGGCCGTCCATTGACGACGAACATGTTTGCCTATTCTCGGCTACCCTAATGCAACCTGACTCCTTTTATCAAGCGGGCATTAAACTTTGCGGGGATTTACCTCCACCGTGATATGGCAAATTTGTTTCAGGGTCCTTAGAAGATCTTTGTAGTGGTCCGGGGGGCGAGGCTGTTCCGTAATGACTGAGACAATGACCGCGAAATAGCCAGGGCCAACACGCCACACATGGAGATCTGCAATTTGGTTATCTGCATCAGATTCAATCAACCGACGAACATCGTCAGGAAGCGACCTACGAGTGTTCATGTCAAGCAGTATGCGTCCTGTGTCACGCATGAGATTGTAGGACCAGCGGGCAATTATTACAGCTCCTACGATTCCCATGAAAGGATCCATCCAAACCCAGCCTAGAAAACGACCCGAGGAGAGAGCGACGATTGCAAGCAGTGATGTCAACGCATCCGCAAGGACATGAAGGTAGGCAGCTCTGATGTTGTGGTCCGCGTGGTCAGAAGAATGGTGATGTTCTTCACGATGTTTTCCCTTGAGCAAAAGTGCACTGATGACGTTGACAACTAATCCAAGGACGGCAACGGCTATCGCTTGGTCAAACGAGATGGGGACAGGCGAGATGAGCCTGTTAACAGATTCATAGGCCATGATCACAGCTATGACCGCCAGTAGAAGGGCGCTGCTGTACCCGGCGAGTTCTCCCATCTTCCCCGTGCCAAAGGAATATCGCGGATCAGATGCATGACGACGGGCGAACAAATAGGCCAAGGCGGTAATACCAAGAGCTGCTGCGTGGCTAGCCATGTGCCAGCCGTCGGCAAGGAGCGCCATTGAACCAAACAACAGACCGCAGACAATCTCTACGATCATCATCGACGCTGTGAGTCCGATGACAATCCACGTTCGCCTTTCATTGATCTGTTGGTTCGCGCCAAGAAACACGTGTTCATGACACCAAGGTGACAAATCGTCCATTTTCAAAAACTCGTCCTCTCCGTTCATCTTGACTCCGGACCATCGTACCCTAACCTCTCTGCCAAGGCAAACGAGTGAACCCTGTTTGTAATTAATGTTATGAGATGATACCTATGCCAATTCGAAGGCTAAGGTAAGTGCTTTGAAGAACATATCAGATCAACACGGAGGATTGAGGGATGGATTATAAGGTCATGCTTACAACTTTCGGCATGATTTTCCTTGCCGAATTAGGTGACAAGACGCAAATTGCCACCTTATGTTTTGCCGCTGAGAGCAAATCTCGACTGGCTGTATTTGTAGGGTCCGCGAGCGCACTTATTCTAACATCCTTGCTTGCCGTTGTCTTTGGCTCTGTCCTTAACAGGCTGGTTCCATGGAGCTATGTCAGAATTGGTGCGGGGGGACTCTTCGTCTTCTTGGGATTCTGGATATTACTGTTCCCGGGCGGCAAGTAGAGTCGGTGCTACACAAAGAAGACAGCCTAAAACTCTGCCAACAAGCCAATTCAAAGTTCCTTTACATGTGCTTGAATCAGCCAAATTTTCGATAGCTTAGAGAACCTTAACAAATCAAGGGGCCGAGAAGTCGCGATAGCTGGATCAAATCACAAGTGCTGGTTGATCCCGTTCAGCAAAGGTCTCAAGGATAGGTGGTCTAATCGCAAATCGAAGAAATCTCACGGGTCAGACAAAGCTGAGCGATAATCTTGACAGATTGGTGGCCTGAAGAACTACCCATGGTTTCTTGTAATCATACAGTGAGAGTCGTTTGGCCTGAAGCAAACCCTGTAGTTGAAGATAAGAAACTCCTATCCAAAGGTCCTCACTGTTACCGGGAGTCATGATAGCAGCTATCTTTCATCGGGGTTGATTTGAAGATTATTAGGAAACGTGCTGGAATCACGCCCTACTTTTCACTTTCTCATCCCAGACTCGGATTAGGTAATTCTTCTGATCTTCAAAGACCTGAGCCTGCTCTTCGACTACCTCTTCAGCTTGGGATGAACTCATTTTTTTGGTCTGGTTGATGAAAGAAGCAACACGGCCAAGATAGAGCGGGGTAATGAGGTTTACGAGTTGCGTCCTGTTGCCGGTCCAAGCATGGAAAGTAGCTGCCGTTTCATAAAGGACCATGGCCCAAGTTTTAACAGGCATGGTGAACTTGGTCTTGGCTTTGCCCGCACATTTCTTGAGTTCGGCGTAACACTCTTCGCAGAAGATGCTTTTGTATAGCCCTTTAAAATGCCGAAACCCGGTTTTGTATTCCTTTACCAACCGTTCAAGGTCAACCTGGACGGGATCTGGTTCTTTAAACTTATCAAGACCGAATGTAGGTAAGCTTCGGCTTCCCTTCACTCCTTTCCAGAAAGCTTCATTCTGCTCCATAAGAACGAACAGGGTGTATATGACCTGCCGAAACATCGGCCCCAGAGACTCGGCAGGGTCCTTGGCGTCATGGATCTTAACGCCCAAATTGGACTGACAGATTCTAAAGTTTTTGGTGATGGCATTGGTGGTCATCCAGATGTCAATGCCATAACGGGCCACGTCCGTCTCCCAGACATCCTGGTCAATGTAGTAATCCGCAAGCTCACCCACAAAGGCAAAGTCGCCACCAATGGGCTGGCGGACGCGAAGACCATAAAGGGCTCGGGTCAGGTTGTACACGATGTTATTGGTGATGGTGCCATCATACTTGTACCTGGAATATAGCGGGGAAACGTATTGATAATCCGTCTCCAGAATGGGTTGGAGAAGATACGTCACCCAGTCGCTGTCGATGGAACGTAGATCTGAATCCACCACCATGCAGGCTTTCACCTTGAGACGCTTGGCCGCTTCGAAGATGGACCGAAAAGCAGAACCCTTGCCGCCGGGTCCCCGGTAGATAGACACGATCTTTTCCTGCCAAGGTTTGATCTGGAATTCCTTGGCTACCTCCCGCGTGTCGTCCGTAGAACCCCCGTCTGCGACCATGATGACAGATCGCAAATCCTTGTAGTGTTTGTGGAGCCCATGGCTCACCATCTGGATCACGTGATCAATGGTTCCCTGGTTGTTATAACAAGGGATGCCTACGAGGATATCCGCTCCCTCAATTTCTTCTACCCTCTTTGAAGTATAG
>JAFDFO010000324.1 GCA_019309815.1 Deltaproteobacteria bacterium | reverse complement strand
TCTGACCTATACTGAGAAACATCAGGAATAACAATGGGGTAAATACAGTATTTTCCGGAACGAGGGCTATATTTTGGGGCAGGTGAGTCTATGGGCGCATTTAGGGGCAGCCCCCTTCTTGCCATCAGGGGGGGGATTGTGGCCTTGACGTCAGTTTTTTGACGATTTAACAAGGCGGTGCTACTTGAATGAGTAGGGGATAGGTCCTTTTCCTACAAGATAGTTAATCTTCCTCTGGATGTCCTGAACCTGCAGCTCCATCAAAAGGGCAACGATTGCAAAAATCCCCAGAATCAAAAGTACTTCAACGTACATGACAACACCTCCTCACTAACATGGGTTCATCACTCATACTCCATCCCAGGTGTGGTTCTGGATGAAGTATTCTATTTCTGTAGTCTGTTTACTCTCTAATTCCCCAAACTGGACCCCACAACGCCTCATGCTTATAGGGCTGGGGTGGTTTTCATAGGCTTTTGAATCAAAGAGAATTCTGCAGGGAACCTTATACAAGAAGAAATCCTTGCCGCCGGAACATATGGCCAGCTCACCTTCGTCATTGAGTGGTTTTTCCCTGCCAATGTAGTGAAAGCTCAGTCCATTGAGGCTAATCTGTCTCATTGAACCTACCAGGCTGGTGCCATTTGACTTCAGGTGGACAAATACGTCACCCCGCACTTGGTACTCTTTGTCATAGCTGTTCTTGATCTGTCTTGTTTCGTGGATCATAAACTACCTCCAAACGCGTTTTATGATAGAAACTGTTTCTGCAAGAAAATGCACAAGACGTGCCAAATGTGCCTTTACGACATATTTGGGTAGTGTCCTAATTTGAAGCATAGGGGTAGCAGGGGGGAGGGGTGCGTTTTCCAAGGTGCAATATTGCGTTTCTATCCGTAGGCAACTCTCTAAAATACATTGTTTTTTTAAAGAAAATAAGGTATTCACCCCATTGCTATTATCCCGCAACAGAAATATGCGTAAAATGGTTCATTTCTATTAGTCAGATACAGCGTAACCACAACAACCAGCATAGAAAGGAGACAAGACCATGAAGACTAGGACCATAACCTGGACAGTCGTGTTTGGAATGATGTTCTTCGGTTTTCTCGCAACGGATTCACTGGCCATCGAAATTCTGACCGAACAGGACATCACTGAAAATGTGGTGGACACAGAAGACATCATTAAGCTGGCCGACAACTTCATCGTCATGTTGGACACCTCTGGTTCCATGATGGAGCCTTGCGAGATGGACAAGACCATGACCAAACTGCAAGTAGCCACGAAGATCCTCAACGAGCGAGGCCGCCTTGTTCCGGAACTGGGGTATATGGCTGGATTGTATACGTTTGCGCCGTTCAAGGAACTCTATCCCATGCAGGCTTATGACAGGGAAAAATATGGTATAGCCCTGGATCAGGTGCCGGCTAAAAGCAGTCATCCCACCCTATTGCAGAAAGGGCTTAGTGAGATGGACCCGGTCCTGAAGGGGCTTTCAGGCAAAACGGTGATATTTATGTTCACGGACGGCACCTACAGCAAGACCAAGGGAATGAAAACGCCCGATATGATGGTAGCGGAACTCGCTGATAAGTATGACGTCTGTTTTTATATGATCAGTTGTGCGGAAGGCCAGGGTGCTCAGAAGCTTGTCCAAGATATGGCCTCTGCGAATGCATGCTCGAGAGTCATCCCGTTCGGCGTATTTATTGTCTACCCGGACTATCACACCGGGGCTCTCTTTGTGGTGAAATCTGGCGTGGAAATAGTGACCACCACTGAGACGAGAATTGTCGGGATCGCAATCGACCATACCCTTTTTGGTTTCGACAAGACGGAAAGCCTGGAATCTTCTAATGCGGAGCTAGATGAACTCGGAGCATTCATGCAAAAGAACCCCAGCACCTATGCAGTTATGGCGGGTTTCACCGACAGTGACGGGTCAGCAGAATACAATCTGACTTTGTCCCGTAAAAGGGTTGAGCATGCTGCTGCCTATTTGACCAAGAATTTCAACATAGCTCCTGATCGACTGATACTGCACTGGTATGGAGAAGCTGACCCCGTCGCCAGCAACGACACAGAAGAGGGTCGCCAATTGAATCGGCGTGTTCAAATCGCCGTTGGCGGTATGTAAAGAATATCTATACTTGAAAGTCGATTTTAGTGTTCTCTTGACCATTCTTAGCTTAGGCCCGCTATGTGTTCTGGCAGGGGAGGGATTCGGCAAGAAACACAAAGTGAAATAAACGAAACCACATATTGATATGCCAAATGGGGCGGTTGTCCGAACTGGATGACCGCCCGATTTGTCTGACACGCTGTGATATGTTAAACATCCTTTACCTGTACCCCGTATAAAATTCCTGATAATGAGCGATAAGTGAAACGCATCTCCGCAACGACGACTGTACTCGCATTGGCGTTGATCCTGAGCCTGCCCTCTCCTGTCAATGCTGATTGGATGAATCTCTCCGG
>JAFDFO010000100.1 GCA_019309815.1 Deltaproteobacteria bacterium | reverse complement strand
GGTGAGGCGATTGTACTGGTAAGGCTTCAGGTCCGTAGAATCCCCCACAGGTCCGTGACAGGTGACACATTCCATCTCGCCAATTGTTACATGGGCTGCGTGGGAGAAAAACACGCACTGAGGCTGGCGGGAATAGATGAGCCAGGGAATCTCCTTGCCCGGTTCAACGTATTCCTTGATGAGTTTGGCTTCTTCCGGATGGTTTCCAAGCTGTTCTTCATGGCACTCAACACAGGAGGCCAGTTTGGGAACCCCCGCGAAGCTGCCGTCATCGCGAAAATAGTGACAACCCTCGCATTCGCCCATTTCTTCCACATGGAGCTTGTGGTTAAAATCTATGGGCTGAATCTTCTTACCGTACAGGAGTTGCGGGAAGAGTATCCAACCGGGGAAGAAGTGCGCCCCGAAACCCACGGCAAATGCAATGATGGGTATCAGAAATCGCCAGTTCCCTGGTTTTACCGGCTCATGCTCTTCTTCAGCCGGAGCCTCTTGCGTGGCTTGCTCATTGCTTGCCTGTTCCTGCTCCTCAGCTACAGCTTGCTCTTTTTCCTCTGTTGTGCTCATGGAAACTCCAAGTCGTTAAATTTTTAGAGGTTGAGATAATAGGACGTCTGTAACTATGGGTCATGCTGGTTCATAACGATGGGTAGCGCCTTAATTCACCCCATTTCATCCGTTTGTCCAGATGGGTGCGGTGACCTTAAGGCGTTCACTTTGGTACAGGTTTGTGCCAAAAAAAGACTTTTTTGTCGTATCGTCCCCTTTACCCAAAAGCCCTGATTTTGTCAAGGAAAAAGCACAGTAAAGCCATAAAACTTAAGCGTTTTAGTCCGAATTGCGGAGCAGGAATACGTCACCTATCTGACCAGCAAAATACCGATCCCTGATGCGGGCTCAAGACGCCATCAGAAGAGCAACAATAGCCATTCATCCCGGCCCATTTTACAGGATGGGCGAAGATAAGGATGCTCCTGCCCTTTAGAGCGGTTGTCAAAAACATGTTCCGTTTTGAACCATTTGAGAGGAGTTGGCAGGGGGTATCTCTTTTTGAAGTCAGGTCACCGAATATTTTTGACAATCACTATTGACCAGGGACTGACTCACTGCGTGTCGACTATGGGAAGGAACCGGGCGGATAGGTCAGGAAAGTTTTCGGTACAAGTAGAGGTAAAAGATAACTTGTACGGCTTCAACGAAGAACCCGAGGGCATAGAGGGGAGCATGTTTACGGAAGATAAATTGCAGCGCAAACAAAATGGCTGCCAGCACCAGAGAGATTTGTAAAACCTTGATGCAGAGCCGGGCTTCGGTCGGCCTTCTTGAGGCTGTAAAGACCAAAAAAGCGCGGGTGCCCGGCACGGTGACCGCCAGTGAGAACCAAAACCTCTCCGTTGGGAAGAACACGACCGGCCAATCTTGGCCCGCAAAAACCTGGTTTGTGACAAGGATAATCCAATCGGGATTTACCAGAAAGAGGACCCCCATGGCCACGTAAGTCATGCCCATCAACTCTAACGACCACTGGATCCCTTTTGAAGAATGCTCTGCTCTCACTTCCCTCACGACGCGGCCATCTTTTCGAGTATGTCCTTTTTGATTCGATCGAGCTCTTCCCGACTAATGCGGGACCCCTTCATTCCGCCATTCAGGGCAACTTCTGACAAAAAACAACGGCCTTGCTCGTTGATCAGCAAATCAACGTGGGCATAAGGAAACTTCCCTCGCTCCATCGCAGTGTGGCAGACGGCAAGCTGGTCGTCTGTAATGGAATAAGGCTTGCTCGTTCCACCTACTGTGAGGTTCATTCTGAAGTTATTTGGGTTTTCACGTGCATAAGCTTCGAAATAATCGCCCGCCACAATGACCCGTATGTCGGTACAGTTCTCAACAAACGGTTGCAACACAAACGGGTATGCGATGGCATTGTAAGAAGCTTGGTTATACACGGCCTCAGTATTTTCCCACCGATGGACCCCGAATCCGCATTGAAGATGGTCTTCCTTGGTGACTACAGCACCGATGCCGTGTTGATTATATGTATTGATAGCCTGCATCAAATCTGCACGCCTGGCAATAATCAGCGTATGAGGAAGCATCCAAGGTCGAAGGGCAAGGGCTTGGGCGACTTTGGAACGACCTAAGGTCTGAGAGAGCGCAGAAGGGAAAAGCCGGACCCCCCTTTCTAGAAGGTCAACAAAGGCGCGGTGCTTTAGATGCTTAAAACTGAGCAACCCGATGAAACAGTCGCCCGCCTTAAGCGTATCATATCGTTCCTTTAGCTCGAGGTTCGTTCGGATAATCACAAGAATTCCCTAATTATTTGCTTTCCAGGGCAAGCTCGATTAGCCGGTCCAGCAGTTTGCCGAATGACATCCCGGCGGTCTTTGCAGCCAGCGGGAAGAGGCTAACAGGCGTCATACCCGGGATTGTATTCGTTTCCAATACATGGATGGTTTCATCACGGATGATCATGTCAGTGCGGCTGTATCCGCGACAGCACAGCGCTCGATGCGCGGTGGCCGCGCACGATTGGGCTTGGCGCGAGAGCTCCTCATTGATACGGGCTGGGCAGATCTCCCGGGTAGCCCCCTCCTTATATTTTGCCTCATAGTCAAAGAATGCATAGCCTGACTCCGGAATGATTTCAACAATGGGAAGCAGCTCGAGGTCGTCATTTCCGAGAACGCCCCCTGTGACCTCAGTCCCGTCAAGATAAGTCTCCAGGATCACATCGGCACCATATTGATAGGCGCTTTCCAGGGCTTCGGGCAATGCATCTGGCGTCTGCACGATCGTCGTGCCAATGCTCGACCCACCGAGTCTCGGCTTGACCACTACTGGAAACCCGAGTTCACGGGATATGACTTCTGCATCATATGCCTGGCCTTTCGCAAGAACGTGAAACGGGGGTACCGAAAGCCCTGCCTCCATGTAAAGACGTTTTGAAGTCCATTTGTCCATGGCCAGGGCACTTCCCAACACGCCGGAACCCTGATAAGGGATATGGAGGAGATCAAAAAGACCCTGGACCGTGCCGTCTTCGCCATACGGTCCGTGCAATACGATCAGTGCCACATCGATCTTGGATGCGTCCGCTACAAGATTTCCAAGGTCGGTCGCCGGATCGTAGCGGGTGACGTGATATTTGGTTTTGTCGAGGGCTTCGTAGACTTGATTGCCACTCTTAAGGGAAATCTCACGCTCAGACGAAATACCACCCGATAGCAAGGCCACGTTGAGTTTTGTCATTGACCCATAATGTCCTTTTTGGCCTCAAGGTACTCGTCTATGGTGATCAAATCTTGTTTCAGGAGAAGGGCAAGTTTGGTCAGTTCTTCAGCAGGGCGGGTGGTAGAACCTTGAATTTGTTTAGAGCCTTCAGAAGCGGAATACTCAATCGTTAGTGGTTCCCTGGGCTGTCCCAGCTTGAAACTTGCAAGTCCTCCGAGAAGTGTCACTTCTACGCTGCGTCCTTCGAAAAGGGGATCCCTAAGAATGTCTCTTAAGGATTTGCCGCGCTTTTTGATATGCTGCCACCACAGATAGCACGATCCAACCACCGCAACGAGACCAAGGGCCAGTATCCATGGCAGGTGTGCAACAACACCCCCAAATAAGAGCATTATGGCCCCGAGGCCGATGATCAGAGCCACGTGAAAAACGAGGACAAAATAGGCAAGGAGAACACCCTTAAAGATGCTTTCCTGTGGCTGAGGTGAATGGTGAATCTTATTCTTCATTCCATCCTCTGGCAGGACATTCGGTACACTTTGGGTCTTTTCTTGCGCAGAATGTGTGCCCAAGGTGGACCAGGAGTGCATGGTACTCGTTGAACATGGTGGTGTCGGGCTTCAGGCAGTCCATGAAGAAATTTCTAAGCTCATCGTAGGGAATCTCTTCAGCAGTGCAATTATGCCTGAAGAGAATCCGTCTCGTATAGGCATCGACAACAAAAGTCGGCTTGTTTCCGGCGTAAAGCAGGATGCTGTCAGCCGTCTCTGGTCCAATCCCGTTGACGGACAACAACTTCTCTCTCAATGTGTCAAAGTCCTTGGTAAAAAGCTGATCAAAGTCCCCGTCACTCTCCTCAAACAAGAAATGAACGAAGTGTTTCAGTCGCCGGGCCTTCACATTGTAGTAGCCCGAAGGCCTGATCGCTTTTGCCAGGTCTGGGGCCGGCACATCGTACAGACCGCGCGGAGACAGGAGACGTCCCGCTTTTAAGTTGGCTATCGCCTTGGTTACATTTCGCCATGCTGTATTCTGGGTAAGAATAGCACCAACAGCGACTTCAAACCCGGAGTCGGCCGGCCACCAATGTCTTGGTCCAAAGGCCTTGTACAGCCTGGCGTACAAGTCGAGTAGAGTGGTCTTCCTATCCAACATATCGGATCAACGTCCAAACCGCTCCGCAAGCTTCTTCTGATAGCGTTGATCCGTCTCGAGGTTGACAGGGGTTTTGCGCAGAATGTTCAGCCTCGTAATAAGGAAATTCAGTTTTTTCAACTGGCGGTACTTGGCTTTTGTATCTTCCATGCCGTCCAGGATATCCTCGGCCTGTGCAATCTCTTTCTTCAGGGCAACTTCTTTGGGCACGTAGCCGGCATTCTTTAGAATCTTGTAAGCAATCCGTAGATCCTCTGGTACGTTTGAATCGTCTTCAAACTTGAGCGGCTGGCCTGCTCCAGGCAGGTCGTCAAAGGCTCCCTCGCGGATGGCTTCAAGTATGCGTCTCTCAGCGATTTTCTGAAAGCAGATCATATCTCGTAAAGTTTCTGGTCTACAAAGAGGTTCACGACGTCATCGTCAAGCCGTCCGGCTTCAGCTTCGGCCTTAAGGATTTCGCTGGCCTTCTCAGAAGCCATGGCACGGCGATAGGGGCGGTCTGCGGCCGTCAATGCATCAAAGATGTCTACAACGGCCAGGATGCGAGACTGGAGAGGAATTTCCTCCCCTTTGAGCCCTTTCGGATAACCACTTCCGTCAAGCAGCTCGTGATGCGAAGCTGAAAAGAAAGGGACATTCTGCAAGGATTTGGTAAAGGGGATGTTCTCAACAATATTGTATGTCAGTTCGACGTGGGTTTGGATCCTTCGGTATTCCTCAGCCGTCAAATTCCCTTTTCTAACGGAAAGGTACTCCACTTCCTTGTCAGACAGATACGGAATCGTATCCCCGGCCAAGTTCTTGTAGGTCTTGGATGCTATGACTTGCAGGGCTGCAAGATCCTCGTCTGAGAGAAAATTGGATCGGTTTGTGTTTTGGATCAGATTTAGCTCCTCTTGTATTTGCTGCACGGCTTTCCCTGATTCCTCACCTGCTCCGTCAATGGACCGTTCTTCCCTGCCCCCCTGGCCAGAGGGCTCCGTAGTCGAACGGTCCCTGGTGCCCTCGCCCACAAAACATAGTTTGAAGGCCTTAATGAGCTCAAAACGGTTGACAATGCTTTCCATTGCCTCGTCGCTGAGTCGATTGTTCTTATCCAAGATCTGCTCGGGGACACCGATTTTGCCTATATCGTGCAGCCAGGCTGCATATGACAGTTCTTCTAACTGCTCGCGTGAGAACGACACACCGGCGAAGGGCCCGGTGCTTTGTTCATCAATGGCCAGCGCAATAGCCTTGGAGTAAGCTGCTACCCGTCTGGAATGACCTGCGGTGTGAGGACTTCGAGCATCAATGGCCGTGGCAGAATACCGAATCAGGGATTCAAACAATGCCTTAATGTCTGCAATCAATGTGGCATTTCGGATAGCTACGGCTGCTTGTGATGCCAGCGACATGATAAGGTGTTCGACGGACTTTGGGAAAGGGAAGATCTTACCTGTCTCGTCCATCGGATTAATCAACTGAAGGACTCCCAGAACTTCTTGCTCGCGATCCTTCATCGGCACAACAAGCATAGATCGGGTCACATAGTCATTACGCATGTCGAAGTCAGGATTGAACCTGTACGGCACGGTACTTGGCAGGCTGTAAACGTCCTCTATGTTAACGATTTTTCCTGTTATGGCTACATAACCGGCAATGCTCTCCCTGGAGAGAGTTAGGGGGTAAGGTTTGAACCCTGGAGGAGGATCGGGTCTCCGGCTGAGAGTGTCGTTCTGGCTTACATTGAAGTAAAGCGTTTCGTCCTCATCCAGTATGTACAGACTGCCACCGTCCGCACCGGTGAACTCCCTCGCCTCAAAGACAATCAGTTCAAGCAGATCTTCAAGATTGGTTTCACTAGAGAGGCCAATGCCAATCTGGTTCAGTTTTTCAATCTGTTCTTGTAGTGCGCTGTCTTCCGGCAATTCTTTTTCTCCCTCAGAACGCATGCAGGGCAGCATCCTGTTTAGAGATGACCAATGCATCTCTGGCAGGCGAGGCCCTACTGTAAGGCACTCCATCCACACAAAACCCTTAATCTATATAAAATTGCGACGGATCTTTCAAGGTTTTTTGCTTGGTGCCTTGCGGCCCCCAATTCGGTCCCCGGCTAAGGGGTGGTTGCCCTAGGAGGCGAGCGTGTGTTAATCAATGTCCTGTTGCACGGACCTTAAGGTTTCTGGTACATCGTGTCGGTGCAAGTTCAATCCTCGAATTAGGAGGCCATGATGACCAGCCATCAGTTCGATTACGCCAAATTGGATCAGCCTGGGGTTCTCCAGGTGTTGTTTCATCCCCGGCAAGAGTATGACTCAGAACCTCCACCCAGTGCCGTGGATTACGACGTTGTTGTGGAAGAGGGCGTTCGGATCGGTGCCCGCTTCCACATGGCAGGTACGGGAGATCTGAACATCTTGTTTTTTCACGGCAATGGTGAAATCGTCGCTGATTATGACAGCATCGGCCCCATGTATAACGAACATGGGCTAAGCTTCCTCATAGTGGACTACCGAGGCTACGGGAGGAGTGGCGGGGTGCCCACGGTTACGTCTATGATGAGAGACGCCCACATCGTCTTCAAAGAGGTTCGAAACTGGCTGCAGGCCGAGAATCGAACCGGACCGCTTGTGATCATGGGCCGGTCCCTTGGAAGCGCGTGCGCAATAGAACTGGCGGCTTCAAACGAAGGCGACATATCGGGTCTGATCGTTGAGAGCGGTTTTGCTCACACGCTCCCTCTTCTAAACTGCCTTGGGGTTGACACACAGACTCTGGGCATCACAGAGGCGGATGGATTTAAGAACAATGAAAAGATTGCCCACTTTGCCAAACCAACGCTTATCATGCACGCCCAGCATGACCAGTTTGTTCCCGTGATGAGTGCGGAAATCCTGCAAGTTCATTGCGCCGCCCGCAGCAAAGAATTTCATATGATTCCGGGTGCGGATCACAACACCGTCATGATCCGGGCCGGCAAGTTCTATTTTGAAATCATTAAGCGGTTTACGAACAAGATTGAAGGCAAGCGCGAGAAACATTCTTTCCGCGATAAGAGAAACATGGCTAAGCGTTGATAGAATTGTTACGTAACGACACGCATGGAGGGCTTAATTGGTTTCCATCCACAAATGGCCATTTTCCGCAATCCCTGCCTGAGGCAGGCAAGTCGGCGCTTGCCCCGTGGAATGCCTGCCCGCTCGTGCCTTGCAATGGCAGGCGGGCGAAGCCTATTCCTCTGGGGTCAATCCTCCGGAGGCGGACAAGTCTGTGGGATCGCTTGTGCGACGTACCAAATGGAGGGCTTAATTGACGACAGTCCTATAGATGAGCCTGCCAAGTTTTTTCTTGACACGGAGAAGGGTTTCATACTAAAAAAGCACCGCAAATGAGGAGAGTAGAATGTCCGGTTATCTAGTACAACAGGAGAGGAAGAGCAATTGGTGCTGGTGGTGGTGTTCGGGAGGGGTTTATCCACCGCCTGAGAGGTAACCGGGTTCTCCGGTAGACATTCCAAGCCGTGGGTAAGCTCCTTACCCACGGCTTTTTCTTATTGAAGGGCCGCGGGTTGACAAAATGCTCGCGGTTTTTTTGTGAGTTATGGTTGGTTTGGCCGGTCTGTCCAGGAAGTAAAAGCATAGGCAGGACAAGCTCAAAACAAAAAGCATTCTATCACGCCTC
>JAFDFO010000323.1 GCA_019309815.1 Deltaproteobacteria bacterium | reverse complement strand
GGGACGATCCCCGGTGCCCCGACGTTCCGAACGAGACCTGCTGACCGGGGTCAGAAACGTCCGGCTTGTTGGTGTGATATGCTGATATGAGCTTGGGGATATCTGCCAGCAGTGATTTCGGGGCCGGCTGGCCGGCCAGTTCGTGTACTGCCACTTTCTCTCTCCTAAACAGCCTGTCTTTTCGTAAATACGGGTTCTTTCGTTGGTCGCATTCTCTCAGTTCTCATTTCCAGGCGAGTACTGAGAGATTTGCGTCCTCCTATACCCTATGAGTTGGCTAGTTTGCAACCGCAGGTTATGCTCAGCTTTCCAGGCAGCCACTGCAGCAACCTGCATCGTTGCCCTTCGTCTTCATCCAACCCAGAGGTGCTGCTGGAAAGCCACAGCTTTGGTCAATCCAAGAATGTTATGATATTGGGAAATAATTGGGAATGGGGCTTGACGGCCCCTTTTTTAGATTGTGGTAATTATCTTGAGGAAATACCAAGCTGGAAAACTACCCATAGTTTCTTGTTATCTTACATTCACAGTCGTTTAAGCTGGAGCAAGGTCTGTGGTTGAAGATATGGAACCACTATCGAAAGGAGTTCAGGGATTATGGGGAGTCATGATATAGCAGAAAGTAAAACTTTTGGGATAGACGGCTCATATACAATATATGGGATTTTGTTATCTCTGCCCCTGTCGTCTAATAAATGCTATTTTTTGTCCAGAATCTCCCTTATTTTTCCAGATAGCTCCTTAACATTGAATGGCTTCTGTATAAAACCGTCACAGCCTCGTTCCAGGATCTCGGTAGCTTGGCCTTGTATACTGTAACCGCTTGAAAGAAGGACCTTGACCCGAGAGTTGTTCTCTTTCATTCTGTCATAGGCCTCGCCACCACCCATGTCCGGCATGATCATGTCGAGAATGACCAAATCAATCTCATTCTTGTGTTTCTTGCAGAGTTCCACTGCTTCATTTCCACTCGTGGCCAGCAATACCCCGTAGCCCATTTTCTTGAGCATCTCCTCGCCAACACCGAGAATCATACCCTCATCATCTACCAAAAGAAGTGTCTCTGTGCCCTTCAAGATCTCGTCAGGCAGTCTGTCTTCTCTCATTGGTAACTCTTTTTTTGAGGCTGGCAGATAGATATTAAAGGTGGCTCCTTTGCCCTTTTCACTGTAGACATTGATGATGCCATCGTGGTTCTTAATGATCCCATAGGCAGATGAAAGACCTAAGCCTGTTCCACGGCCCATCTCCCTGGTAGTGAAAAACGGGTCAAATATACTTTGCTGCATAGCCTTATCCATACCTATGCCAGTGTCGGTCACAGAGATCTTTCCATAATTGCCAGGCTCTACACCAAAGGGCTTGGTGTAGTTTTCGTAAAGTTCAACATTGCTCGTTTCAATATAGAGGTTTCCTCCATGCGGCATGGCCTGCCAGGCGTTGACATAGACGTTTAACAACACCTGTTCAATCTGTGCTTGATCTACCTCTACCGGCCAGATCTCCTTTTGGTGTTTTGTATGAATCTTTATCTCCTTTTTGGTGCGGCCAAACATCTCAGAACTCTTCTCGATGAGCTCGTTTAGATCAGTCGGTTTGACCTCGTATTTGCCTCCCCTGGCAAAACCCAGGAGTTGTCTGGTAAGATCTGCCCCCCCTTGAACCATATCCTCTATTCCCTTAAGATGTTCAAAGTGGGGATGGTCGGTGTCAGTATCCAACGAAACCAAAGACGCATGCCCTAGGATACCCATGAGCACATTATTGAAGTCATGAGCAATGCCACCAGCCAGGGTCCCTATGGCCTCCATCCTTTGGGAATATTGGAGTTGGGCTTCGAGGTGCTTACGCTCAGTAATGTCTTTTGAAATGACAGTGACAGCTATTGCCCTTCCGTCCGCTCCTTTAACAGGGCTTAAAGTGCGAAGGAAATATCCGCCGTCTCTCTCACTTCGGTATTCATGCAGGACAGATTTGCCCGTCTTGAGCACCTGATTCACTTTTTCGGTAAGCACTTTTGTTTTTTCTTCTGAGTGGAATTCACCGTATGTCTTACCTATAACTTTGTCTTCTGGTAAACTGAATCTTGATAGGTGTTTTCCGTTCATGAACAGATATGTGCAGTAACTATCTATCAGGTATATGGAATCTTCGGTAGACTCGACCAGAGACCGATACTTCTCCCCACTCACTCGGAGGGCCTCCTCTGCACGCTTTCGCTCTTGTATTTCGTCCTTCAGTTGCTCGTTTATTTTGGTCAGTTCCATGGTGCGCTCTTTCACTCGTTGTTCCAGTTCATTGCGAGACTTTTGCAACGACTCCGCCGCCCGCTTGCGCTCGGTGATCGCCCTTTTCATCTTTGACCGGCGTTTTGACTGTCTGGACCCACACTTCTTGTCCCTCTTGGATGTATTTCTCCTCAATCTCTTCGGTCTTTTTCAATGTGACGATTCTCTTGTCATCCTCTCTGTATTTTTCAGCTAATCCTTTAGGAAAGAATTCATAATCCGTCTTTCCTGAAATCTCTTCGGCTTTGATCTTTAAATCCCGAGCGTAGTTCTCATTACACGACACGTAGACTGAATTCCCATTCTTGTGAAATATCTTCTGCGGAAGACATTCAAGCAACGTTCTATATTTATGCTCACTCTCCTGCAGCGCCCCCTCCGTCCCCTTGCGCTTGACAACTTCTTTTTCTAACTCTTTAACCATTTGTTCCAATTTTTCATATGTCGGCTTTTTGGCCATCAGAACATCCCTCCAACCATTTTATGGCAATGGCAAAAGCATGGTGGTATCCAATCGACTGTTCGCCAAATACACTACATGTTGAGGTTCCGCTTGCAATCCAAAATCATAACGTACTTACCAAAGCATTAAATCTCTATGGTCTTGAGTTTTTCAAGATAACTTCCCACGATCTTGAATCGGTGAAATCTCATGATTTCCCATACATATCGAAACGGAAGCAACGATTCAATGAAAAACGGTTTTGGGTGCAGCGAGATGATTGATGCCTTTACATGTGTTTGAATCGGAAGGATTTTCGATAGTTTACAGAACCTTGATAGATCAAGGCCCCAAAAAGTTGTGATTTGCCCTGCAGATACATAGACCTCCCATCCTCTTAAAGTCCAATCCGCGCCCATTATTTACCTAACATTTCAATTTTCTTGACAAAATAACTCAGTTCCGCTAGCTTGGGGCTCTGGTCGAACAAGGTATGGCGGTAGCCGGAATTTTATCAGGAGGAGTTGTAACCTATGGCGGTGACGAAAGCTGACATCGTAGATTTTGTCTCAAAGCGGCTTGAAATGCCAAGGCGCAGGTCGGCGGAAGTGGTCGAGAGTATGTTGGAGGTCGTGAAAAAGACCGTGGAGAATGGGGAGGACGTCCTTATCAGCGGATTTGGCAAATTCTGCGTGAGGGATAAGAATCAACGGAGGGGAAGGAACCCCCAGACCGGAGAAGACATGATACTGAGGCCAAGGAAGGTTGTGACTTTCACGTGCTCTGGAGTCTTGAGAGACAAGCTCAATGGGAGATAACCCAATGGGCATGGGCACACGATTCTTCCTTGTTGACGATGGTGACAACGTGAGGCGCTTCCCACTATCACGCTTTGAGCGGTTACGCCGCGAGGATCCGAAGGAGTCTCTTCCAGAGTTCGCCGACAAGCGGGTGCGGTGCGCACATGCGATTCTGGAGTTGTCGGGCCGAAAGCCGGTCGAGATGATTCGGCTGGAGTATTTTGTGCTCTCATTCGATTCTCAAGGACGCCTGGACCGCAGCGAGAGGGAAAGGGCAAAAGAACTGGCTGTCCACATGGTTCCCCCTTATACCGACCAAGCAGCCGCTGAAACTGTCGTTGATGCAAAGCACCATTTCGCCAAGAAGGA
>JAFDFO010000322.1 GCA_019309815.1 Deltaproteobacteria bacterium | reverse complement strand
TACATCAGTGGATGCACCTCCATACATACTCTTTGATGGTGAACTCTACAACGAAAGGCCGGATGGTCAGAGCGATCTTGACCTTATCCAGGAACTCTATGAAAAGTACGACAAGAAATGCTTTTCAAGGCTGGATGGGAGTTTTTCCTGTGCTGTGGTGGAAAAAGATGAGGAAGTTATCCTCGTCCGGGATCACGTCGGAGCCAGGCCGCTCTTTTTTGGCTCGGACGACAGCATATTCTACTTCAGCTCAGAGATGAAAGGGTTGATTGATCATGTGAAGTTCAATGTGGAGGAGCTTCCTCCGGGGTGTCTTTACAGCAGCAAGAAGGGCATGAAGCAATTTGAGCCATTTGTTCCGGATATTCCTGCCGTGGAGGACATGCAGGGAACGGTAAATGCTTTAAGAAAGCTCATTGTGGGGGCAGTCGAACAGAGAATGGAAGGCGTGGGGGCGGTTTCCTTGAGCGGAGGCCTCGACAGCTCGATTATAGCCACCATAGCCAAGGAGTTCAATCCCAACATCAAGTTGTTTACGACTGCCGTTGAGAGGAAACCAGGACCGGATTTAGAAAACGCAAAATTGATGGCAGAACATCTTGGATTGGAACACCACATCTATATGATCTCTGATTCAGACATCACCGATTTCATACCTGATGCCGTATGGTATCTGGAGAGCTTTGACGAAGACTGCATTTCGGGCATTCTCTCTAATTACTATGTATCCAAAATGATTAAGGAACATTCCAACCTGGTCCTCGTGGGGGAGGGGGCTGATGAGCTGTTTGGTGGCTATCGCATGGTTCTCAAGAACCCAAGGGTAAAGAGTGAAGAGCAAAGAGAAACCCTCGCCCAAAAGCTGGTGGAAATTGCTTACAACACGGCCCTTAGAAGGCTTGACAGGGGGTGGATGGCCAATGGCGTTGTCTATCGAACACCATATTTGGACACGAAAGTGGTCGCCTTCAGTCAGCAAGTACCTATGAAATGGAAAATCTACGGTGAAAAACAGGTGGAGAAATTCATCCTTCGAGAGGCATTCAGGGATATCCTGCCTGCAAAGATCGCCAATCGTGAAAAACTCAGATTTGCTATGGGCACAGGTATGGATGACGTGATGGACGAACTGATATCCGAAAGCATTGACCCCGAAGAGATCAAGCAAAGATCCAAAGCAGTATATGGCCTGCCCTTTGCCTCGTTCAAGGAGCTCTACTACTATGATGAGTTTCTACAGCTCTTCCCACCGTCCTACGAAAAACAGACCGTAAGGTGGGATCCGTTTAAGTAGAAGGAGTCTTGTCTATGTCGTTTCCGACCAAATCCAAGTATGTCGTCATCGGAGCAGGAATCCATGGCTTGAGCACCGCCTATCACCTGGCCCTGGAACTCAAGAACAAGGGATCCGTGGGTTCAGGAAAAGATATTCTCGTGATTGACAAATCAGCCATTGGGGCCGGTGCGTCGGGGATCGCCTGTGGCGTGATACGCAACAATTACTACCAACCGGCCATGCAAGCACTCATGGCCCACAGTGTGGTCGCCTGGGAAGAAGATGCTGAAGGGTATGGTTATTATCCGGTGGGTTACATGCAGATATCCCCGGAATCGATGCATGCGGATGTGGCGGAAATTTATCAGCGTCAGCAGGAGCTTGGTTACGAATCGTTGTTCATTGAAGGAGAAGATGCGTGTCTGAAATATATGAAGGAAAACATCTTTCATGACTGGCAGGCTAAGAATATTACGTCCGTCTTACATGAGAAAAAAGGGGGTTACGCACACAATACAAGATCCCTCTACCGACTTGCGGACAAGGCAGAAGCCGAGGGCGTTCGAATTCTTACAGGGGTCGAGGTTAAGGGGTTCGAGACCGATAACGATAGTGTGACTGCGGTTGCAACCACCGGAGGGAATATTGACTGCGACTGGGTGATCGCGGGTGCCGGGCCGTGGGCAAAAAGCTTCTGGGACATGTTGGCACTACCTAATAGAATTGACATTAAAGACCGGGAGGGAAATCTCCATAAGAGCGTCAAGATGTGGACTTACTGGTGCCTTGAAGAGGGAACGCTTGGGGTGCCTCCTGAATATGGGATGAACAATGAAGGAAAAATGCCGCCGGTGATTCATGTGGACACGGATGCACCCCTTTACTCCAGCGAAGACGGGTCACTGATCACTGAGGAGATGTGGGGAATCTATTACAAGCCGGACTTTCACTTCAAGGGCATTCAAGGCGGGTCAACTCCGTATATCGTGGACAAAGAGGAAGTGACAGTGGATCCTTACGGCATTGATTCTCCTGATTTTATTGTGGGTCCCGAGTTCGCTCACAAATGGACATCGGCACTCGCACACTGCCAGAAAAGGTATGAGGACCAGCATAAGTATTACAAGAACGAGCCGTCCGGCGGTATTGGGGCTTTTACGCCTGACAACTTCCCTATCTTCGATACAATGAAGCAGAATTGCTACATGATCCTCGACTCCAATCATGGCTACAAGATGATTGGAGTCGGC
>JAFDFO010000099.1 GCA_019309815.1 Deltaproteobacteria bacterium | reverse complement strand
CCTTACCCGTTCCGCCATTCTGATATCCTTGTCTGTCATTTCGACCGAAGGGATAAATCTTGCTCTTATGACAGGTTTCACGTCAAAGATTTCTCGCTTCCACCTTCGCCCTAGCGAGCTTCGGCGGACAAGTCGCTCGAAATGACAACAGGGGCTGCGGCTCCTACAATCATCAATCGACAATCATCAATCGACACTGCATCCTGCATCTTGTATCTTGCATCATGTATCTTGGATCCTGCATCCTGCTACTAATCCCTCAATCCCTAAATCCCTCAATCCCTAAATTGTCCTTTGTGCATCCTGGATCCTGTATCTTGCATCTTGGATCCTGCATCCTCGTACTAAGCCCTCTTGTTCCCTTTTAACACCCCGCTGGCCAACGAGATACTTCTTCTGCCATAAGACTGCAGGCTCTCTGCCAACTCATTCAAATCCTTGTCTTTCCGCATTTTGGCAGCGCGGATCACCAAAGGGAGATTGACACCAGTGAGGACCTCAATCCGGCCTTCCTCAAGAAAAGAAAGGCTGAGGTTAGATGGCGTCCCCCCAAACATATCTGTCAGAATGAGCACGCCCCTGCCCTTGTCAACCGCCTTAATGCCACTGCTTATCTTCTTTCTCATTTTCTCGGCGCTTTGCTTCAAATCGACAGAAACAGCGGTTGCTGCTCCCAGGCGTTCTTCTACTATAGACTCGGCTGCCTCAATGAGAGCCTCTCCGAGGCCACTATGCGTAACAACGACAATTCCTATCATAAATCCATCCCTTCAGACCAAAACAGGCTGGGCACCTGTTAACTTAACTCAATATCCCGATGCATCAAGTTGATGCGATCAACCTTGTCCTTCACATGCTCATATATCTTACCAGCAATTACAACCGAGCGATGTCGTCCACCTGTACAACCTACAGCCGCAGTCAAGTAGGATTTGCCCTCTTTTTCATACAAAGGGATAAGGTAGTCAAGCAAATCCAGATATTTTTCCAGAAAGACCTGGGTTTCCTTCCCTTTCTCCACGAACTCCCGGACCTCAGATGCCGTGCCATCAAGGCCTCTCAACTCGGACACGAAGTAGGGATTGGGCAGAAAGCGCACATCAATGATCAAATCCGCCTCATGAGGAATACCGTATTTGAAACCAAAAGAGAGGACATGCACCTCCAAGAGTCCAGTCTGTACCGCCTTGAGCACATGGCCCAAAATGACAGCTTTGAGCTCATGGACGTTGTAATGCGAGGTATCAATGACCTTATCAGCTATTTGCTTAAGCCCTTCCAACTGCTGTCGTTCGTTACGTATTGCTTCCGACAGCCGCTGCCCTTTGCCGAGAGGATGCTGCATTCGCGTCTCGCTGTACCGTCTCAGAAGGCTTTCATCCGAAGCCTCAAGAAAGAGTATCTCAAATTGATATCCTCGCTTGCCCAGCGTCTCCAGAACCTCTGAATACGATGATACAAAATCTTTCTCCCTGATATCCATCACCAACGCAAGCTTGGAAATCTCCGAATGGCTCTCCGCTCTTAGCTCTAAGAACTTTGGCAGCAGCAAGACGGGAAGATTATCTACACAGAAAAAGCCGACATCTTCCAATGTTTTAATAGCCGTACTTTTGCCGGATCCCGAAAGTCCGCTGATAATGACTACCTTGGTTCCTTGCAACAACTTCCGTATAACCTCCTGTGACGGGTCAGGCTAACAACGGTGCCTTCTGATCCAAACACGCAAACCGCCTGACCTCAGCCACGCAGCGTAGCAGAGGGCACCCGGGCACCCATGTAGACCGTTCAGACAGGTGCAGCCCGGGTTCAGAATTCGCGGTCTTCATCTGCGATGACCGTGTAAAGCTTGTGTTGGTCCTCTGCAGTCATGAGCCGCTGTCTGAATTTATCGTCTTTGAGTAATCGGGAGATACCGGCAAGCATCCGCAGATGATCCCCCGTCGAATTTTCGGGGGCCATCAACAGGAAAAAGAGGTGGGCCGGTTTGCCGTCGATAGCTTCAAAGTCAACGCCCTTGTGGCTTCGCCCAAAGCTAACCAACAACGACTGGAGAGATTTCAACTTTCCGTGGGGGATGGCAATGCCTCCCCCGATGCCCGTGCTACCTAATCGCTCACGTTCCAAGAGCACGCGAACCATTTCCTCCTGGTCCACCCCTGAGATCTTTACCACAGGCCCTGTGAGCTCTTCCAACACTCCCTTTTTGTCGGTAGCATCTAGCTCAGAAATGATGGTCTCTTCTTGCAGGCTGTCTATGATTTTCATACTCAACTATTATTGCATAGTCTGGTCAGCAAGACAAATTCCCGTATCCGCCATTGAACCGCAATAGCGAGTGCATTCCCCGTAGCTTGACGGAGCCTAGCGGAGATCCCGTTCAGCAGGGCTGCGGCCCGCCAGAGGCGGATAAAGGTTAGCGAGCGCCTAAGCAACCGACTGCGCAGCCGGCGGGTTTCAGGAGCTGGGTTGAATCAGCCCGTAGTTCCCACCCTTTAGACGGTACAACACGTTTACCTCTTCGCTCTTGGAATTGGTAAACACCAGAAAGGCTTCCTTGATCAGGTCCATTTGCAGAACCGCTTCCTCAATATCCATGGGTTTATAGTCGATATTCTGGATCATAGCAATTCGGGACGGTGTCTCCGGATCCACATCCGGTGCCGAAGTAATCCCTACCTCTTCATATCGAGACATCTTGGATTTCGCCGCCGCCGAGCGACGCTTCTTATATTTCTTTTTGTTCTTTATGATCTGCTTCTCGATCTTATCCAAAGCCATGTCTATCGCCGAATACATGTCACCGGTTTCCTCATGACCATTCACGACGAATCCGTCCGCACTGATGTTAATGTCGGCAATGTGTCGGAATTTCTCAACTGTTAATACGACGTTTCCTTTTGCAGGATTGTCCACGTACCTGTCAAATCTATCCAACTTCTCACGTGCATATGCCTTCAGGGTCTCTGAAGGCTCAAGGTTGATGAATGTCAACGACGTTTGCATGCCTGTTGGCCTCCTCATAGCTTCTTGCGCTTGTTAGACGGGAGCACACCGAGCATCTCTCGGTATTTAGCAACTGTCCTACGCGCTATACTAATATTTGAAGCTTCTAAAATGTCAACCATCTTTTTGTCACTGTAAGGTTTAGCAGGATCTTCAGACTCAACGATCTTTCGGATTTTTTCTTTGACGCTGGCCGAAGCAATTGTCTCTCCGTCGAATCGACTAATAGAACTATTAAAAAAGAACTTCAACTCATAAATACCCTGGGGCGTATGAACGTACTTGTTCGTGGTAACTCGACTCACGGTCGACTCGTGCATCCCGATGTCCGCAGCCACATCCCTCAATACCATGGGCTTCAAATGAGCAATACCTTTCTCAAGGAAATTCCGCTGGAAACCGACAATACTCTCAACTACCTTATAAATGGTCCTCTGACGTTGGTGAATGCTTCGAATGAGCCACACTGCGGACCGGAGTTTGTTTTGGATATAGTCTTTAGTGGGATTGGAAATCTCGTCTCCCTTTTTTTGCAGAGCTTCTCTATAAAAGGAGCTTATACGAAGCTTGGGCAAGCCGTCCTCGTTCAGCACAATGACAAATTCATCGCCCATTTTGTACACAAACACATCCGGACTAATGTATTGGGGTTCTTCCTCACTGAACTCCCTACCCGGTTTTGGTTCCAATCCTGTAATGACCCCGACAGCTGAAGAAACACCATCCACGCTGACACCCAGTGCCCGAGAAATCGCCTTGTAGTTCTTATTTTCCACATGCTTCAACTGATCCCGGATGATCTGGATAACAATCGAATCCTGCAACCCTAAATGCCCCACCTGAATCAGAAGACACTCTGGCAGATCCCGAGCACAGACGCCGGAGGGATCAAAAGACTGCATCCTGCTCAAGACTTTCTCTACCTGTGAGATATCAACCTCTGTCATGATAGCAATCTCGTCGACTGTAGACTGAAGATAACCATCCTTGTTGAGGTTACCAATAATCGCACTGCCGATCTGTTCTTCTTTGCGGCTCACACCGCAAAGCAGGAGCTGCCACATAAGATGCTCATTCAAAGATTCTCGGCGGGCCAGAAAATTCTCGTATTCCGGAACTTCCCGCTCTTCAGATTCAAAACAGACAGGCCCGGGGGCACTATACTCTCCCAAATAGCTGGACCAGTCTATATCCTCTCGGGCCGTCTCCTCCACAGTGACCGGCTTCAACTCAGGAGGCTCCATGGGTTCGGCTACCGGATCCTCACCGGCACCCTCAGCAGAACCATCTTCGGGAACCTCTTCAGGGGTATCTTCAAGAACAGGGTTTTCCTCCATTTCTTCATTAATGACTTCAAGAAGTTCGAGTCGGGACAACTGCAGAAGCTTGATGGCTTGCTGCAGCTGGGGAGTCATGACCAGCTGCTGGGTAAGGCGAAGTTGTTGTCTGAGTTCCAAAGCCATTGTAATCTAACGTCCTAAAAAGCGTGACACCTTTGCACCGAATGAACTATGGAGTGATGGCGTACTGGAAAAGGCTTTTTTTAATCCATCACTCCAATACTCCACTACTCCAGTTGTTTTGTTGGGGCAAGGCTTTTAGAGCCTGAACCCCTCTCCCAGATACACTTCTCGGGCCACACTACTTGAAGCAATAGTTTCCGGAGATCCCGATTCGATCAATACGCCCTCGTTTAAGATGTACGCCTGGTCACAAACTCCGAGGGTCTCCCGAACATTGTGATCCGATATGACTATTCCTATCCCTCTCTCTTTGAGCTGCCCGATAACTTTTTGTATGTCAACGACAGCGATAGGATCGATTCCCGCAAAGGGCTCGTCAAGGAGAATGAACGAAGGCGTTGTAACAAGGGCTCGTGTAATCTCGACGCGACGTCGTTCTCCGCCAGACAAAGTGTACGCTCTCTGTTGCGCCAAATGCCCAATATTCAATTCTTCGAGAAGCTCCTCAAGTCGACTGTGCCGCTCGGATCGGCTCAGGGGGAGGGTTTCTAAAATTGCAAGGACATTGTCTTCCACTGTCAACTTCCGAAAAATCGAGGCCTCTTGTGGAAGATATCCGATTCCCTTCCGTGCCCTAATGTACATGGGGTGTGAAGTGATGTCCTCCTCATCCAGGAAGACTCTCCCCCCATCAGGCCTTATGAGTCCAATAATCATGTAAAAGGTTGTGGTCTTCCCTGCCCCGTTGGGGCCGAGAAGGCCAACCACACGCCCGCTTTCCACCTCCAGCGAAACAGAAGCAACCACACGCTTCTTTCCGTAAGTTTTGACTAAGTCCTTAGCCAGCAGCGTCGCCATTACTTCCTTAATCCATCCCCTTCTTCAACAAAAAGCGTGGCCTCGACTTGGTTGCCATCGTCTCCCTCCACCAAGCTGCGGTTTTCAGTTTGGAACACCGTGATCTTCTTCCCCCGAATGATGTTCTTCCCAGACCACACCCTTGGGTCTCCACCGCTCAGCTCCAGCACCTTTTTGTCTGCGAAGTAGACCATCTTGTCTGCCATAGCCTTCTTGGTTCCACCGTCAAAAACAATCTTGACATTCCCTTCAGAGACGATCCTGTCGATCCTGCCCGCCCCCACTGATTCATCTTCACCTGGCTGGTAGAAAATCTTCATGCGATCAGCTTCAATCACTACGTCATCCTCTGTCGCCACAACGTTCCCGGTGAACTCTACAAGCTTCATCTCATGGTCCGATTCCAGCCTGTCCGCGGTGATGCGTATAACTGTTTCCACCGCTGCATTTTCCTCGGACCCTGTCACCCGGGGATGCGCGAAGAACAGCAATATCAATATCACTACCCACTTGGTGCACCGCTGCCACATCATAGCAAAACCTTAGAATTGAAGATTGAAAATTGAAGATTGAAGATTAAAGACAGTTCCCAATCATCGCTATTATCTTCGTTAACATATTGACAAAGTCGTAAAAAGTCTCAAAACGTTCCCTGGCGTCATTCCCGCGAAGGCGGGGCACGTAGTGCCTCTTTTTAAGCCGTCAGGCGCAACCTTTAGCGCTATCCAGTATATTCAGATACTTCTGGATGTCTGCCTTCGCAGGCATGACGGAATTTCAGACTTTTTACGAGACCATCAAAATTGAAAATTAGAAAGAATGGCCAATTATCGCTCTTCATTTCTTTACAATCTTCAATATTCAATTTTCAATCTTCAATTGTCGATAGGTTGATCACAAAGTGAAGTCCTCAAGAACCGCCTGGACCTTGCCTTGCACCACAACGTGCTCTGTTTGAAGGTTAAAGGTCATCCTGTCTCCGGTAATCTCCAAGCCTTTTCCCTTGATGATAATTGGGGTCTTCGTCGACAAAACCTGAGCCTTGTGATCGTAGCGTATCCTATTCGTATTCAATTCATATGAGCCGCTTCGAACGACTACATCTCCCCAGATTTCCATATCTTTGGTATCGGTCAAGAGGACTCCGTCACGACTACTCAAGGTCACAGCCCTGCCCCCTTCAAGAAAAAACGTGGCACAAATGTCCTTGAATACGGTCTTGCTGCCTGCTTTTTCATACTGTGCCGACTCAGCGTCGAGCATCCACTCCTTGACGCCGTCTCGAGTCGCAACATGGTGAATACGGTTCAGACACACATCGCTCTTCTTTGGCATGACCGACTCCAAGGACACAGGTTCCTCCTCCTTAGGGCGAGAATGACTCATCAAGGCAAACCCAAGGCCTGCAACCATAACAACCATCAAGCAATACAGGACTATCCTCGTCTTTGACATCTGCAGTCTTTATCCGTCACCCTCCTGACGGCTCGACAATATAGCGCTGTGTATTGCCTTCAACTCGTTCAGGAGTGCCTCCAAACCGGTCAATGGAAGGGAGTTGGGACCATCACAGAGAGCACATTCCGGGTCTTTGTGAACTTCCAGGAAAATCCCGTCCACACCGGCAGCCACTGCGGCTCGTGCCATCGCCGGCACAAATTCCCTTTGTCCGCCTGAGGCTTTTCCTGCACCGCCAGGAAGCTGGACGCTGTGAGTAGCGTCAAATACAACGGGCCATCCTAAACCCCGCATGATGGTCAAGCTGCGAAAGTCTACGACTAAGTTATTGTATCCGAATGTCGTACCTCGCTCCGTCAACACAACCTGACGATTTCCCGTTGAAACCACTTTGTCTATCACATGCTCCACATCCCAAGGAGCCAGAAACTGCCCCTTCTTGATGTTGACGGGCTTTCCAGATGCAGAAACGGCGACCACGAAGTCGGTCTGCCGACACAAGAACGCCGGAACCTGTAGTATGTCCAAGACTTCTGCGGCAGGCGTAATCTCGTCAAATCGATGCACGTCAGAAATGACCGGCAAGTCACACTTGTCCTTTATCGCAGATATGACCTCCAACCCCTTGGAA
>JAFDFO010000098.1 GCA_019309815.1 Deltaproteobacteria bacterium | reverse complement strand
ATTACTCCCGCTCTTTGAGGCTTGCCGACTAGACTACCAAGCCCTAAATGTGTTTTTGACATACATAGATCCTTGCGCGGTGCATTTGATGCAGTCTGCTCTATTATTATCAAACCCATTCAGTTTGATCAAGAAATAGATACCACTTGTCATATGAATAATTCACATACCAAACTCACCGATGACTACTTTGACTACATCGCAAAGTGTTTTCCCGTCATGTGTGCGAGTGATGAGTTTGACTTTCTTCCTCGAGCCCAAAAGGCCACTCAGTATTATGACCAGGTTGACAGCCTTGACAGAAGTGCAATCGAGCAATGCCTCTCCTTTCTCCGAGAGTTCCAAAACCGTTGTGACGTAGCGACCTCGAATGAGACTGACCTCGAGAGGTTCATAGACCTTGCGCTACTGAAGGCCAATGCATCCGGAGTTTTGATAGAGTTCGAAACCAAGAAGTCCTGGCGTCACAATCCTCTACTCTACTTGAAAATCGCCTTTATAGGACTCGACCACGCCCTGACAAAGCCTGCATCAGGACCGGAAGAACGGACAGAAAGAACATGGGCTCGTCTGCGAGCTATTCCCAGACTTCTAAAGCAGGCAATTGACAATATCGACACCGTGCCAATGACTTACCATCAGGCTTCACTGGATATGATAGGGGACTGCAAGGTCTACCTCCATGAAATCAGCAAGGAATTCATTAATGATGGCTTAGGGGATGTGAATGAAGAGTTGCAGAAGACCCTCAAGGCTTTGGAGACGGTGGAACAATTCTTGCGCTCGCATCCTCCGATTCCCGACCAGACATTTGTCCTTTTTGCTCTGGAAACTACACTGAGAGACCATTTCTCGTCCACACGAAGTCTATCTGAGATATTCGAAATTGCCCAAGAAGAGTGGAGTCACAGCCTTGAACAACTCAACAAACTTCAAGCAGACGTGGATCCTGACAAATCGTGGCGGGCATTATATCACGCCTACTCGCCGTCGGACATTTACGGGAAAGATACCATCTCCTTATATAAACACGAGATAGAGCGATTGGAGCGGTTTTTCCGGAACCATGGCTTCAGGGGCTTTGATTTGAGTTCCTCGCTTGAGCTTTGTGAGACGCCTACTTACCTGCGATCTGTTCGTAGTTCAGCTTCGTTCAGCGCAGCCCTAACCGCTGATCCTATGGAAAGAGATGTCTTCTACATAACGACACAGTTCACTGAGCAGAGAGGAGAAGAGGCCGCAGACCTTGTGAAGAGACGGCTTCACCGCGAATACAAGTTCCTTGCTGCCCACGAAACCTTTCCCGGTCACCATTTGTTGGACAGTGTTCGAAGGAAGCTCGACAATCCCATACGACGCCAGATCGAGTCACCTCTTTTCTATGAAGGCTGGGCCTACTACGGCGAATCACTCCTGGCTGAGTATGGCTACGTTGACAACCCTATGGACCACGTGGTCGACTGGAAGCGAAGGCTCTGGAGAGCGGCCCGATGTCAAATTGACGTAGGTTTGACCGCTGGTATGTTGTCCAGGGATGAGGCTGTAGACCTGGTCACAGCCGCGGGGTTCAGCCCGATAGAAGCGAATTATCAGATAGATCATTTCCGACTTAATCCTGGTTATCAATTGTGTTATAGCCTGGGGCGATATGAAATTATGCAACTGCGAAAGACTTATGCTAAGGGGATGGATCTGGACCAGTTTCACAGACGGCTGTTGGAGGGAGGGCAACTCCCATTTCATTTGATTGAGAAACGATTTGAGGCCTCGCTACAAAACGGTATAGGAGAAAGATCTTGAAAGACTTCCTTGGATATCATTCAGAATGGAATCTTGGTAGCCCGGGCGGATGGGATTATCAGCGCATTACCCAAATCATTGGCAAGGCTGTCTGGCTGAAGCTCAATGAAATCAGCTCAATTGCAGTTGATATCGACCTTGACCACCCGTTGCTGTTTCCTGTCGACGGGTTTGTGGACATGCTCCTTGACGTCCATCGGACTCGTGAAGGAAGTAATCCGGGGCTAGTCGCGGTAGTAGCCGAAGAAGAGACCTTGGAAAGCGTCACCGAAAACAGGAACCTGGCAGAACGCCTTGGCACTACTGACGGCATCACCGGCGCGTTGATGGCACCCCAGGAAATGGAACTGAAGAATGGACGCGTATGCTATCACGGCCAACCCATTTCAGTAATCTTCATGGATTTCAACACGGATGTACTTCTTAATCTACACCGAAAGCACGACCTGACGCCACTTCTACAGGCCGTTCGAGAAAGGCGCGTAATCAACCCTCGGGGGACTGAACCTATCAATGTCAAGAGTATGTTTGAAGTGATTACCGATCCCCGTCACAATGGGTTTGATGCCGATATCGTACGCCGCACCCCTTGGACACGTCAGTTCTATGCACGTCGAACCAACGGGCCCAAGGGCGAGCCAATTGGCGACTTGATCGAGTGGACGCGCTCCCACTGGGACGATCTTGTGCTGAAGCCTGAGAGGGGCTATTCAGGGATGGGAGTTCGAGTCGGGCAGGTTAATAGTGATGGGGACGAGGCTGTAAATCTGGCGCTGAAAGAAGGAAACTACATCGTGCAGGAGAAGATTCCTCTGCCACTCTGGGGTGAGGACATTCCCACCTTAGACCTCGAAAAGGGGCTGGTCTCTTTGGAGCGCTGCCAGACAGACTTCCGCTGCTTGATGGGGCCGAATGGGTTGTTTGGATTCTTGAGCCGGTTTGGCGGTGTTCCAACAAACGTAGGAAGCGGTGGCGGAGTTCAGCCGATGGGCGTTCTTCGCTCAGACATGAGCGTGAAAGAGGCCGTCGATCGTATGAATGAGGCCATTTTGGCCATGCCGTATTCGGACCTGTTCGAAGTCCTGGAAATGCAGAAGAAAATGGCCTTGGATCATGAATTCACCTACTTGCTCGGCCCGATAAAGATTGCCTTGAGACCGAGGGTGATTACCCCTGAACAGCTCGATGCCCTTAAGAGCTATTGTACTGCCATGTGGTCAGACTGTCTGACCCTTGAGAAGATGTGGCTCTCCGGCGAACTGGATGATATCGTAAACATCGAGGAGGAAGAGCTTCAAATCGCTCGCTTACAACCCTGGGCAGGCACACCGGCCATCCTGGCCTCAGACGGACTTTTCAATTTTGGCGCGTCCACGGAGTGATCATGAGCATGAAGCCGGACCCAGGCTGGTGGAAAACGATTTTCGACGATGTTTATCTCCTCACGGATGCCCGTTCGGTCTGCGATCAAGACATCACTCGCCGCGAGGTGGATCTCATCTGCGAACTCCTTCCCATCCGTAGTGAACACAGAGTCCTTGATCTTTGCGGCGGTCATGGCCGCCACAGTTTGGAGTTGTGCGCCCGGGGTATTAACCACTGCACCCTGCTCGATTATTCACAACACCTCCTCGATCATGCCAGGACATCCGCTGCTGGGTTCGATTATCCCATGGATTTTGTCCGGGCAGACGCCAGAAGCACGGGACTCCCTGCTGAAAGCTTTGACCATGCGTTCATCATGGGGAACTCTCTGGGTTACATCCAGGAACCAGGATCTGACAGCCAGATCCTGACCGAGGCCAACCGTCTCCTGCGGCTGGGTGGCTGGCTGCTCGTTGATGTGACCGACGGAGCGGCAGTCAAGGAGTCATTCAACCCAATTGCCTGGCATGAGATTGGCACTGATATTGTGGTCTGCCGTGAGCGAAATTTGGAGGAAGACACCTTGTACACCCGGGAAATGGTTGTCAGCAAGGAAAAGGGCTTGATCCGCGACTGTAATTACTGCGTCCGCCTTTACGAGTCACACACCCTTGGAGCCTTACTGGAAGAGGTCGGGTTCAAGGAGGTCGATGTCCATACCGACTTCTCCCCTCACCAACGCACGGGGGACTACGGCTTCATGAACCGTCGCATGCTTGGCGTGGGCCATAAGCTGTGACGGAACCTGTAATGACAAGGATGCGGCAGTGTCTGACTCACTGAGCAAAGCGTTACGCTACCGGTGGTTAATCTTCTGGATCCTGGCGACTGGCTACGTCCTGGTCTATTTCCACCGTCTCTGCCCGGCAGTAGTAGCCATGGACATGATGCGTGATCTCCGCGCGGGAGGGGCCATGCTGGGTCTGCTCGGCTCAGCCTATTTTTATCCTTACGCCATCATGCAACTGCCCGCGGGTCTCCTCTCTGATTCCTGGGGTCCTCGACGATCCATCACCCTCTTCTTCGGTGTCGCCTTTATCGGCTCCCTTGTACTCGGTCTGGCGCCTTCCCTTGTTTGGGCCATCATTGGGAGGGCCCTGGTAGGACTCGGCGTGTCCATGCTCTTTGTCCCCACCATGAAGGTGCTCGCCGAATGGTTCCGCGTCAGGGAGTTTGCGACCATGACGGGAATCCTCGTGGCCATGGGTGGGCTTGGTGTGCTTACTGCCGCCACTCCCCTGGCACTACTCAGCACATGGATAGGCTGGAGACTCTCCTTTGTCGTGGTGGGGATTTGTACGCTTTTTCTAGGCGTCCTCGTTTGGGCCTTTGTTCGGGACCGGCCTGCGGATCTGGGTTGGCCCTCACCTTCCGAGCCCTCAGGGCCGGCCCCAGCCGCTATAGGGCTTCTGCAGGGGATGAAAAAGGTCCTCACCTGCCCTTGGTTCTGGCCCATAGCCATCTGGTTCTTCTTCGACTGCGCTGTTTTCTTCTCCTTTGGCGGTCTCTGGGGAGGACCCTATCTCATGCAGGTCTACGGCCTGAGCAAGGCCAAAACAGGCCATGTCCTTTCCATGATAGCCATTGGAATGATCGTGGGAAGCCCCCTGCTTAGTCTCCTCTCTAACCGGGTCTTTCAGGCGCGAAAACCAATGCTCGTGCTGTCCAGCCTTGTCGTGCTGTGCCTGACCGCTCTTCTGGCCTTCTACACAGACAAGCTCCCGCTAGTAGGTCTTTACCTCATTACGCTGGGCCTTGGCATCTTTGCCAGCGCCATTGTGGTGATTGGATTTACAACCACCAAAGAACTCTTCCCCGTACAGATGGCCGGAACATCCACAGGGCTGGTCAATCTCTTCCCCTTTGCCGGGGGGGCAGTCTTTCAGCCGGTGTTGGGATATCTGCTGGAACGCCACGGACAGGTGGACGGTATCTTTACCCTGGCAGGCTATAAAGAGGCCTTCTTCGTCCTTTTTCTCTGCGCGCTCATTGCCTTTTTCGCAACGCTGTTTCTCCGGGAGACCTTGAATGTGCCTGTTCCGGGGAATAAAAGCCGTCAATGACCAAAACCCAAAAACTGAAAGCACCAAATTCCAAATAACAAATAAATAACAATGACCCATGGCGGCGTTGCTAGTTCCGCAACGGTCTCGCCAACAAAAAAGAACTGGTCCCGACTAATAATGAAAAGGTTTTTTCAACCAGAAACCGTAGTGTTTTTCCTGCTATTCTTCAGCTTTCTGGTTGGAGGACGCGCCAGATTCTTGAGGGATCCTGGAACCTTTTCACACACAGCGTTCGGTGAACATATGCTTTCATCGGGCAATCTTATTAGGACCGACTACTGCAGCTTCACAGCCAACGGGGAGCCGTGGATCGCTCAGCAGTGGCTGGGCGAATCTGCTATGGCTGTAGTCCATCGATTCGCGGGATTTGACGGCCTTTTGGTGATGACAGTTGCACTTATTGCATTCCTCTACGCCTGGGTTGCCAGGCGACTTATGCACTCTGGTCTCCACTTCTTATTAGCCGTGCTCATCGTTGCCCTGGCCCTGGCTGCCGGCTCTCACAGTTTTCACATTCGCCCCCACATGCTGTCTATCCTTTTCCTCGGTCTTACTTTTGCCCTCTTATGCGATTTCGAAGCGGGCCGGTTCAGGCTCGTCACTCTATTTTGGCTTGTTCCCCTGTGTGCTTTGTGGACCAATATCCACGGGGGGGTGCTGGGAGGGTTGGGGACAATTGCAATCACTATCTCCGGATGGGCTTTTCTCAGACTCATCAAGCAAATATCGCCAATAAGAACCTACAGGCAGATGATTGCCCTATGCGGTCTTACAGGGGCCTGTATTCTGACTGTCCTCATTAACCCGTACGGACTGGACATGCCGAGGGCATGGCTATCGATTATGCAGTCACCGGTCATACCCAAGATCATTCAGGAGCACGGGTCTATTTGGAGAACGGGCAGCTGGATGATATTGCCATTCGGCCTTTTCTACATTGTCTCATTGATTGGAACACTTCCCAAACGGCCCCGGACCACATGGCTGATTCCCTTGGTCTGGTTTGCTCTCTCCTGTGTAAGGGTTCGGCACGCACCCCTTTTTGCTGTTACAGCAGCAATTGCCATGGCCGACATCTTTCCTCACATCCGATGGGCAAAGTGGTTGTCCCAAAAAGGGAGTGCAATATGCCGCATAGAACCTTTTGGCCCAAGCGCCAGAGGGAGTTCAGCCCATTCATGGCTCATACCTTTGGCCGTTGTCATTGCAATGTTAGTATACCGAACCACCTCACCAACCAATCCTCTTGCAGGAAGCGGCTGGGCCAAGCTCGATCCCCGACACTGGCCCATAGAACTCGTGCCGGCTCTTAAGGACTACGAAAAATCACAACCGGTGGGCACGCCAATTTTCAATAACATGCGATTTGGCGGCTTTTTGATCTATTTCACCCCGGGCCTTCGTGTCTTTATCGATGACCGATGCGAACTCTACGGCGATGAGAGACTAATGGCCTATGTGCATGCACAACCTTCGCGATTTGAGGACTGGGTGAAGAGATACGGGTTTGATATGGCGCTCGTAAAATCCGGACCTTTCGATAGGTATCTGAAGGGAGCAGAGGGGTGGGATGTTGTGAAGCAGACTTCGGCAGCCACACTTTACCGCAGATCTAAGGAACCACTGCACCAGGAGGACAGCGAAACGTCTTAGAGCGGTTGTCAAAAATATATTCCTTTTACGGTAGTCTTGTCCTCACAAATGGTTCAAAACGGAACATATTTTTGACAACCGCTCTATAAGCCATTTCAAAACCTCAGATCGCGCCCAACACAGCCCTATTCATGCGTGGGGCTACAAAAGTATCTTCTCCGATTTGCGACTGAGTATGTAATACAGATAAATCGTCCAAACTCCGTAAGCCATTGCCAGAGGATAGTATCCTATCAGGCTGAACAGATTTACTTCTTTTGTTAGGCCCGGGATAACAAAGCAGAATAATATGAGAATGTACGGATAGAACCTCTTGTGTCCGATTCTTTTAAACAAATAGTAGGTCGGCAGGATTAAGAGGATGTAAGAGTAGTCCTTGAATCTGGGAGAAATGAGGGCATATGTCAAACACGCGAAAAACACCATGACCATTCTCCCTTCCATGTTCTTGCTATCCGCCAATATATCCAATCCT
>JAFDFO010000321.1 GCA_019309815.1 Deltaproteobacteria bacterium | reverse complement strand
CGTTCAATGGGTTAACGTTAGCTACGCGGCTTATTTCAATCGCAAGCGGCAAAGAATAGGCCACCTATTTCAGGGGCGTTTCAAATCAATTCTGGTTGACGCCGATGAATATCTCAAGCATCTGTCGCGCTACATTCACCTTAATCCTCTGAGGGCGAAGATGGTGGAACAGCTCGTATCGTATCCTTGGAGCAGCTATCCGGCTTTCACAGGAAAGAGAAAGGCGCCTGATTGGCTTGAGATGGATTGGCTACTTTCTTTGTTTGGCAAGAAGCGCAAGGAAGCATTCACAGCGTATCGGAGATTTGTCGAAGGGGTTGAGCCGACCCAGGTTGACAATCCGGCAGACGATGTGGTTGGTGGATTCATTCTTGGCAGTGTCGAGTTTGTTAACTGGGTCAAGAACACATATTTATCGAAGCGCCCAGAAGAAAAGGAAATTCCGCAGCTCAGAGAGCTACGGCCTAGATTAACTGCCGATGACGTGGTCACGGCGGTCTGTGAAGAATTCAATTGCGATACGGACATGATCGTGCAGAAAGGGCGCAAGGGCAATACAGCCCGCGATGCGGCCATCTATCTTGCCAGAGATCTGACGGGTCTCAGCGGGGTCAAGCTGGGAGACTACTTTGGCAACATATCAGGGGCAGGTGTCACCGTCAGGTACGGCCATGTGGCCAAGGCGATATCACGCAACCGAAGACTCAGGGGCAAAATTAATCGTATCAAAAAACGAATAATTAAGAATTAAGATGCGACCCCCATTTCTCTACGAACAAAAAAAGGGAATTAGGCATGTCCCCTAATTCCCTAATATAACTACCTGGATTTATAGGATTATGGTGCCGAAGGCGGGATTTGAACCCGCACGGGCGTAACCCACTGCCCCCTCAAGACAGCGTGTCTACCAGATTCCACCACTTCGGCACAGCTAGAATTGTTTTCCTTCAGATTCTTGAACGGGCTTACTCTCCCCTGCTTCAGACACAGGCGGAATCTGTCCCTCCACGGGCACTCCCTCTGCCTGAACCGGCCTCTCCGATGGTACCTGGGCTTCCTGAGGCGGAACCCCGGGCACAGCCTCCCCGGCCTGTTCTGCTACCGGAGGAGTCATCTCAGTCATGATAGATGTGCTGGACCGATGGCTAGACACATAAGCCAGCGTTAAAGATGTAAGCATGAAGACGATGGCAACGCCGGTTGTCAGCCTGCTCAGGAAGGTTGATGCGCCGCCGCTGCCGAAGAGGGTTTGACTCCCTCCCCCGCCAAAGGCGGCTCCCATATCTGCCCCTTTACCAGTCTGCAAGAGGACAATCAATATCAGCGCTATGGCTACCACGACGTGGACAATAATGATCAGAGTTGACATGTTACAAGAGTTCTCCCTTTCTCATGAGGCCTTCGCAAAACATCCCCTTTTGGCCAATCTCTGCGTCAGGTTCAGATTGTAGTCCTCAAAATACTTAAAGTATTCCTCCGGCTAGAATCTTCGCCTTCCTTGACCTTGAACAAAATTGAATATTTTCTAAAGGCCTCAGTTTAGAACGATACGCTCAAAATCGGACAATGGCCGCAAATGAATCGGCATCCAGGCTGGCACCTCCTACCAATGCCCCGTCAATGTCAGCCATGGCCATCAATTCGCCAATGTTATTCGGTTTGACGCTGCCACCGTACAATATCCGCACAACGTTGGCAACCTGATTTCCGTAGGTCGTTTTCAATCTTTCTCTGATAAATTCATGCACCTCCTGAGCCTGTTCGGTCGTGGCGGTCTTGCCAGTACCGATCGCCCAAACCGGCTCATAGGCAACGGTCAGGTACTGAGCCTCCTCAGAAGTCAGGCCAGCCAAGCCTTCCTCCAACTGGTTTTGAACCACAGCAGAAGTGAGGTTCGACTCTCGCTCAGCTTCAGACTCTCCCACACACACCACAGGGATCAGGTCTTCCGAAAGTGCCGCCCGGACCTTCTTGTTCACCGAGTCGTTGGTCTCCTCAAAGAACTGGCGCCTTTCGGAGTGCCCGATGATCACATGGGTGCATCCTGCGGCCTTCAACATGGGAGCCGAGATCTGCCCGGTGTAAGCCCCCTCAACCTCCCAGAACAGGTCCTGCCCCCCCACGTGGACAAACGAATCTCTTAGAAGCTCTTTCACAACTGCAATGGCCGTAAAGGGCGGAGCAACCATAATATCCACATCTGCAACGTCCGACACCAGATCTTTCAGACGGCTTGCTGTCTCTGCTGCTTCTGGGCCCGTCTTGAACATCTTCCAGTTGCCTGCAATGAGAGGTTTGCGCGCTGTCATGGTCTCGTTCTCCGTGGTCCGTACTGAGTGGTTATCGGTTATTTGTTATTTGTTGTATCAGCTTTCAGCTCTTACAATCGCCAATCATCAATCGACAATCGACAATCTCAGGTGTCCGTTATCTGTTGACCGTTTACCGTTCACTGTACTGAGTCGTAGTTGTCCGGCAGACCTTACCCGTTCCGCCATTCTGATATCCTTGTCTGTCATTTCGACCGAAGGGATA
>JAFDFO010000320.1 GCA_019309815.1 Deltaproteobacteria bacterium | reverse complement strand
CGAAACCAAAAACAAGTCGCCGGATCCTTTAGAACACAACAACCACGTCATACGATTTAGTTCTTGTCTTTTCAGTTCTCCGCCATAGAACGTAAAAGACAAGAACTAACCAATCGTGTAACTCATGTCGGCGCCTTTGATATGGTTTATCTTCCTGGTCTTGTCGTAAGACACTTGCAGCAACATCCTAAACGATCCAAGCGATTAGTTTTGGTTTTTCAGTTTCAGGAAGAAACTGAAAAACCAAAATAAATCCTGTAGATCCTGTTAATCCTGTCAGAAGTCTTTTGCTTTATGTCCGGTAGATCACGTCTGATAAGTCATTCAATTATCTGCGCTTGTAAACGTGCCGGCGATGACCAATGGTCAGGACAAGGACAACCACGTTTTCGTCCTGAATGTCGCACAGGACTCTGTAGCCACCAATCCGGTATCGCCAGAAACCGACGTAATCACCCTTCAACGGTTCTCCAAAATGCCGGGGGTTTTTGCATCCCTCAATCCGGTCGTTGAGCCAGTTAAGAATACGTTCTTGAACCGGCCGATCCAGTTTTCGCAATTGCCGTTCAGCCACATCGCTGACATCAACGGTCCAGACCAAGGTCTTTTCTCATTTGTTTCAGCGACTTGCTACTGCGTATCCGAGATCGGGCCTCTTTGGCCACCTCCAGATCCTCATTGTCCTCCAGATATCGAAGGATCGCCTCCCTCACCACTGCACTGCGGTTCGTGCCCCGGCTTTTGGCGAGCAGATTCAACTCCTGCTCAATTTCTTTGTCTAATCGAATAGCAAACATGCCGTGCCCTCCTTGTTTGTTATACAATGTATAACGTTGCCGGCAGCATGTCAACAGATATTGAAAAGGGGAACAACTCTGGGAACGTTGGGAAAAGCAATTAGACAGGATTATGTAGCCGCAAAGCGCATAGGGCATGGCGCATAGCGTAGAAAACAAAAGACCTTAGACGGTTCGACAGTTCGACAAGCTCACTACAAGCAAGCTCACCACAGGCAGGATTTACCATTCGACAGGCTCATGGCAAGCCCTTCGACAGGCTCAGGACAGGCAGGATAGGATTTAGTTTTTGTCTTTTCGGTTCCTTCAAAAAGCCGAAAAGACAAAAACCAAGACAAGATAATCATGTAACTCATGTCGGCGCTTCTGATCCCGCTTATCATCTTGGTCGACTCAGGTTCAGCGCAGAGAATAACTTTGGGGACGCTATTGATTATGTTGACTTATCCAAGAATGGATCACGCGGTCGGCGCGCGATGCGACTTTGGGACAGCTCATAGGCGACTATGGGGCAATGCCGTGTATGCTGTCATGGGTGTGATGGCGAGCGGTAACCACAAGCTCCAAGCCTTCGTTTTGCTGCAAGAAATGCAGAATCTCGAAAAAGTTGCTTGTCTTGGGATTGCCGGACGGACCCAGCATGCGGTGAAGGCTTTTGCTGGGCTTACCAGTCTGCCGACTGAGTGCCTCAAAACCAATGGTGGCGTTTATATAGTCACGCAGCATTGCTTTCCCAACCTCCACGTCACCAGACAAAAAGCTGTCCACTGCCTCAGTCAACATCGCCTGGCGGTAGGCGGAGTCCCTTCTTGCCCGAGCTTGTATAGTCTTCCGAAAGTCTCTTGTTAAGACCATTTTTGCGACCTCACTTACTTTTGCGTTTCCGTGCCTTGTAGTCCTGCCATGAAGCCTTAGCGGCATTAATATCCTGTTGTTGGCGTCTTTTTGTTCCACCGCCCAAAATGATCACAACACGCTCGCCATCTTTGCCAAAATAGATCCGGTAGCCGGGGCCAAAGCTAATTTTGCACTCGAAAACGCCACTTCCAACACCACTGGTATTCGAAAAGTTTCCCTGTTCAAGCCGATACAATGCTGTAGTTATTTTAGCAGCTGCCCTCGCATCCAGGCGGTCGTGCCACACCGCGAACGGCGATTTGCCCGCCTCATCAATGTATTCCCTTATCTCTATTACGAACGCTTAGAAAGTAACACTAACGTTACCACTTGTCAAGGTATTATGACAGAGGGGTAGTTTTGCGCAGTGGTGTTGAACCTTGGAATCTCTTTATCCTGTAAATCCTGTCGGACTTTTGTCTAACGTAAGGCGTGCTTGCGCCCCTTGGGTTACGGCGGAGAGTGTTACCCAACGGGTTGTAAATATTAGGTTGTTGTTATAGAAAAAGGGTCAGCGGACCCTGGAAAATAGGTCTATAGTTTGGTGCCTTCTCAAAATGTCCTTGAATGGTGTCAACTTCTTACCAACTACAAGATTTCTCCCTTCGGTCGAAATGACACGTCTGTGTATTCTGACTCTTTACGAGACCGTCTGGTTTCAGTTTGGGAAAATCCGTTTTGTCGGTCTTCCTGGACTTCCTGTGACAGTTCCGCGATTTGGCGTTGGATCTCTTCGTACTCCGCCATCTTCCTTCTCAAGAAGTTCACCGTTAACCTGGCCTTTTCTTCCAAACCCGGTGGCGTAAGCATATATGTAAAGGGTATCTTATTCTTGGCACTCTTGAAGCG
>JAFDFO010000319.1 GCA_019309815.1 Deltaproteobacteria bacterium | reverse complement strand
CTAGAAAGCTCCGAGCTGACAAGGTTTGATTTTAATATCCATGGCATCACATGCAGCACTCACCTTCATCTTCTGAATGCCGAGTTGTTCGGAAATTCCCCAGGCGGTTCGGCAGGGTAAACGCTTATTGACCAGACCTGCCAGGATCGCTTCTTCCAGGCCTGGCTCCACAGAGGCGGCAGGTTTGACGATGCTTTTCTTGGGCCGGTAGCCGAACAGACCAAGTTGGCATTTGACAATCTTCAGTTCTATCAGGTTGGCAGCGCGGCCCACAGTCTCAGGCAATACACCAACTTCCTCTATAACCTCAAATGCAAGGGCGCAAGGAAGTCGCCCTTTTGAAGAGCGTTTCATCAAGGCATCCCGAAGTACGGGATCGACCGTCTCAAGCAGCAGGCGAGATATCACTCTGGCGTGTCTTTCCGCGGCATGGTGGTTTTTTGCGACAGCTTCTCTGGCTCTTGCCTCAGCGGTTTTCAAGGCCTCCGGGTGATTGAGAAGCCAGATTGCTTTTTCCGCCAACATATCAGGATTTGAAACCTGTATCCCAGCCCCTTTATCTTCCAGCAGGGCCTTGGCGTCCAGAAAATCTTCCATGGATGGACCGTAAAACACCACTTTTCCCCAAGCCGCTGCTTCCAGTGGGTTCTGTCCGCCGAGTGGCACGAGACTCCCACCACAAAACACAATATTTCCCACACTGTAAACTTTAAAGAGTTCCCCAAAGATGTCCATGATGACGACTGGTGCTTGGCGCCTTGTCTCGAGGGTGTCAAGCTGGCTCCGGAGCTGGTACGCGAATCCTCGTTCGTCGACCATGGATCCAATGGCAGATGTCCGCTCAATATGCCTGGGTGCTATGATCAGAACCGTATTTGGGAATTCGCGTATGATCTTTGTGTAGGCGTCCAGAACCATCGCTTCCTCGCCAGGGCGGGTGCTTCCGGCAACAAAGACCGTGTGGGCAGGGTTAAGATTCAAGATCTGCCGCATCTCTTTTTCAATAGTAGGGTCTGTGAGGCTAGCGAGCAGATCATACTTGGCATTGCCGTTTATCTCGATTCTGCTCGGATCGGCTCCCATCTCCCGGATCCGAGCCGCATCCTCTTCAAGAATCATGCTGAAAGCATCGATGTTCTGTAAGACTTGACGAAAAAGAGGCCGGAGTCTGAAATAACCGCCAATAGACCTTACGGAGATTCGGCCGTTAATGAGGGCTGTCTTAATCCCCATCCGCCGGGCCTCGGCAATCCATGTAGGCCAGATCTCTGTTTCAAGGAGGACGAAAACGTCCGGACGGACCTGGGAAAGGGCTTTTCGCACTGAACCAACGAAATCGACAGGCCCATAGATCACCGGGATGTGCTCTCCAAAGGTCTCGACGGCAAGTTCGCGGCCGTGCTCAGTCGTTGTTGAAATGATGATTGAGCAGCCCGGTACTATTTTTCCAAGTGCCTCAATGAGCGGAGCCGCTAGTCTGACCTCACCGAGGGATACCGCGTGAATCCAAATCCGAGGCGAGCCTGAAAGACGCTCAGTGATATTGGGAGGCAGAAATCCCAGGCGCTCTCCAAAACCCTTTCTGTAACGTCCGCTCAGATGGGTATATAGCCAGAAAGGGGGGACGCAGGAGACAAACAAGCCGCTGGCCAGCCCAACGTATGCTGCATATGCCAGGTTCATGACTTTACCCTATTCACCCTCGACGCCTTGGATTCCGGAGCATCCTCGACCTTTGCTCACTCAGTTCCTTAGTGCTATAATTCGTGCTTCTTCTGGCAGAAAACATCTTTGTGCCCAAAAGAGTACATGAAAATCAGAATGTTAAATTCGAAATTCGAATATCGAAATCCGACACGAAGTGAAGCCTGAGCGCCAAACAATGACCAAATTTTCCAAATTCAAATGACATAAACGTAAACCCCACATCCAAGAGGACAATTATTGTTTTGAACATTTAGAAATTTAGCATTTGCGGCTTGACGCCTTGAAAACAGTACGGATTTGTTTGCGGCTGACGCCTTGAAAACAGTACGAGTTTCGAATTTCGTGGTTAGCGCAAGGTTGCGCCTTGCGGCTTGAAAAGATCCACTTCGTGTCGTATTTCCGGTTTATCCGGGTTAGGGTTTTATCTGTACGAACTGATCTCCTCTTATTTTGAGAAGGTAGATCTGTTTGTCCACATCCCCTGTTTCGTCAAAGGAGGAGAGGCCGGTTACCCCTGGAAAATTTCTGACTCCCGAAAGGGCCATCCGCAATGTGAGTCTGGACCGTACCTCGGGTCGGTTGACAAGATGAAAAAACATCAGCGCCGCATCGTAGGCTTGAGCCTCCACAAATCCAGCACCCTGAACATATTTTCGGGCTATTTGAATCAACTTGTCTGAGTGCCAGAGATTAGTGCCTAGCAGTAGGACGTTATCCACGTCGTAATATGGAAGCTGAGGAGCGATCATCCCTGCCTTTTCGTAGGTGTCCGGGATGAAAACAGCTCCGAAGTCAACAATTGGCTCGGGCTTCTCCTCGTCTAGAAGGGTCCCCCGGGGGGATCTTGCTTTGTCTATTCGTTCTTTCTCAGGCTGGTCGGGTCTTGGATAGTAAAGTCCTGCCAATTTCTTAACAGCGTCTGCAAAGTCAGTCTGGTCCGGGCTGTATGATTCAATGGCGACCACGTCAGCACCACGGGCTACTATCTCATCCCAGAATTTGTTCATGAAGGAAATCCCGTATCGTTCCTCGGGATATAAAATGGCAAAACTGTCAATCCCCAGCTCATCGACGGCATAGGCGGCAATTGCTTTAACCTGCAGGGACGGAGTCAGGAAATTACGAAAGACCCAATCCCCCAGTCGGGTGATATCTGACTTCTGTGTGAGTGTCATGATGGGGACATGAAGGGTCTGGGCCTTCATAGCACCTGACTCTGATGTGATCATGGGTCCTATCACACCGATGACACGGTCATTGAGGGTCAGGCTTTCAACCGCTCTGGCTGCTTCACTGGGGTCTCCTCGGGAATCCTTGATGAACAACTGAATGGGGTCGATATCGAGTTGTGCGTTA